>CAYGXT010000544.1:0-2508 GCA_964353695.1 uncultured Myxococcaceae bacterium | reverse complement strand
CCGAGAGCATCATCCTCGCCGTGAAGACCGCGCGGGATCGTGCGCGGGCGCTGCGGCCTGAGATCCGTGAGCCCGAGCTGCTGCTGCCCAGCACGGGGCACGCCGCCTTCCAGAAGGCCTGCCACTATCTAGACGTTCGGCCCGTGGTGGTGCCGGTCGATCCGAAGACCTTCAAGGCCGATCCGGGCGCGATGCGCGCCGCGGTGACGAAGAACACGATCCTGATGCTGGGCTCTGCCGTCTCCTACGCCCACGGCGTCGTGGATCCCATCCGTGCGCTCGGGGAGATCGCCCTCGAGAAGGGCCTGCTGCTGCACGTGGACGGCTGCATGGGCGGCTTCCTGCTGCCGTACTTCCGCCGCCTCGGCGCTCCCGTGCCCGAGTTCGAGTTCGACGTACCGGGCGTAACCTCGATCTCCATGGACTTCCACAAGTACGCCTTTGCAGCCAAGGGCGCGTCGGTGATCCTCCACCGGAGCAAGGAGCTGCGGAAGTATCAGATCTACGCCTGCTCCAACTGGACGGGCTACACCATCATCAACCCCACCGTGCAGAGCACGAAGTCGGGCGGACCGCTGGCAGCGGCCTGGGCGGCCCTCCACTTCATCGGCGATGACGGCTACCTCGAGATCGCACGCAACGTGCTCGACTCCACCCGGCGGATCGCCGCCGGGGTGAAGCAGATCCCGGGCCTGCGCCTGCTCGGCGAGCCGGAGATGAACCTCGTGGCCTTCACCTCCGACGAGGTGAGCGTCTTTCACGTGATCGACGAGATGAAGCTGCGCGGCTGGTACATCCAGCCGCAGCTCGGCTTCGACAGCTCGAAGGAGAACATCCATCTCTCGATCAACCCCGCGAGTGCGCGTTGGGTCGATGCCCTGCTCGCCGACCTGCGCCAGTGCGTGGAGAAGGCGCGCTCGATGCCGAGCGGCGAGCTGGCCGCCAAACTTGGACCTCTGCTGAAGACGCTCGACCCGAAGACCCTCAGCGACGAGCAGCTTCACGGCATGCTGGCCATGGCGGGTGCAGGCGGAAGCGCACTCCCGTCGCGGATGGCAGAGGTGAACGAGGTGATGAATGCCCTGCCCCCGCCGCTACGGGAGAAGCTCCTCGTCACCTATTTGAACGAACTCTACCGGCAGCCGGACGACTCGAAGTAGCGAGAGGCGTTCTCTTCGAAAGGAGCCCCCGATGCCCCTGCGAGACGACCGCGCAGGCTTCACCGCGCGCCGCGAACGAACTCTCTCGCGGCGCACCTTTTTGGGCGGCGTCGCGGTCGGCGCGGCCGGGGCCTGGGGGCTCTCGGCCGGGCTCGTCCGGCTCGGCGACGACCCCGCGCGCCCTCCCCAGCTCTACGAGTACTTCCTCGACAACTTCTGGTTCGAGGCAGCCGGCCTCGAGCAGCAGGCGCTCAATCCGCCGCTGAAGGGCAGCCACAAGGCCGACATCGTGATCCTCGGCGGAGGCTTCACGGGGCTCTCCTCCGCCTGGCATCTCGCCCGGCGGTTTCCGGACAAGAAGATCGTGCTGCTCGAGGGCGCCTGCTGCGGTTACGGCGCCAGCGGCCGGAATGGCGGCTTCTGCGACGCAGGCGTCTCGGGCCTGCGCCAATACGTCGAAACCTCGGGTCCGGAGCTCGGCCGCAAGGCCTTCGACGCAACGCTCTATGGTGTCGATCAGATCGAGAGGCTGACGAGAGAGCATGGCATCGCCTGTGACTTCGAGAGGAACGGCATGCTCGAAGCAGCATTCACGCAGGAGCAGGCGAAAGAGCTCGTGCAACGTCTCGAGACGTACCGGGCGATGGGGCTCGACGCGACGCTGCTCGAGGGCAAGGCGCTCGAGGCGGAGGTGAAGTCGCCCCGTTACGTCGCGGCGCTGAAGTTCCCCTACGGCGGCATCCTCAACCCGGCGAAGCTCGCACGCGGCATGAAGCCGCTGATCGAGAGCGCGGGCGTCGAAGTGCGGGAGCGCACGCTCGTGCTGCGCGTGACGCCGGGCAAGGTGCATCGTATCGAGACCGAGATGGGCGAGATCGCGGCACCGGTGCTCGTTCTCGGACTCAACGGCTATGCCCCGAGGATCGGATTCTTCCGCGACCGCGTGATACCGCTGTGCAGCTACGTGATCGCCACCGAACCCCTCTCCCCGGCGCAGTGGGACTCGATCGGATGGCAGCAGCGGCAGGGCATCGCCGACATGCGCGCCCTCTTCGATTACCAGCGTCCCACGGCGGATGGACGGATCGTGATCGGTGGCTCGGATGCGCCCTACTTCGCGGGCGATTCGCTCAGCTCCGGCAACTACAAGCCCGCGATCGAGACGCTCACACGAAGCTTGTTCACGACCTTTCCCCAACTCGAGGGCCTGCGCATCGACCACGCCTGGGGCGGCACCATGGGCTTCACGCTCGACTTCACGCCTTCGGTCGGTGTGATGGGCGAGCATCGGAACATCTACTACGGCGTCGCCTACAACGGTGAAGGTGTTGCCTTCAGCCAGACGGCG
>CAYGXT010000543.1:0-2513 GCA_964353695.1 uncultured Myxococcaceae bacterium | reverse complement strand
GGTCGAGACTTCGGTGGCATGCGGCGGCCGGCAGCTCATTGCCAAGCCGTTAGGCGGCGAGAAGGAGATGGTCTGGCAAGCCGACGCAAGCTACCGCGGGATGCGAGCGGGGCGGCGATCCGCGTCGGCGACATTGTGCGAATCCTTGGCGTTCCCGATCTCTCGGGAATGAGCCTACGTGCTCAAAGAGAATCTCGGCCCGTCTTCAAACACATCGTTGGTCGGTACAAGCGCGTGACTGCCTTCGACCAGCTTGGCAACGCGGAGTTCTTCTTCCGCATTCGGTCAGGCCGGCATGCCGGTCGTCACTTCGTCTGGGTGGAGCCTCACCTATTGAGGGTCCGGCGGGCTTGGAAGTAGTCTTGCGCCAGATCGTTTCCCTCCGACAACCGTCCGGCGAGGCGCCCCACGCATGACACACGATCCCGAGCGGTCCATCCGCCTTCCCGAGAACCTCGATGCCGACAAGCTCGCTGAGGCAGCCCTGGCCATTCTTTCCCTCACGCTCGAGGGGCGCAGTGTGTGGAAGGCGCTCGACTGGGATCTTATGAACCTTCTGCACCAGAAGGGCTGGATCGCGGACCCAATCTCCAAGAACAAGTCAGTCGCGCTCACGGAGGAAGGCGAGCGCCTGGCCAAGTCTTTCTTGCTCAAGCACTTCGGCAAGGCAGGTCGTGGCCACTCTGGTTGAGCGCATCGGATCGCCGCCTAACAAGCGCATGCAGCTGACGCGGCCCAGCGTCGCTTCAATCGTGGCAGATTGCCGTCTGGCGGCGTAGCCTGGCAGCTGCTGGGCGCACCGCTGGCGGCGCTGGGCCGCGCAGCTGATGCCCGATCCGTTGGATCCTATGCGCATGCAAGGGAGAGAGAGCGGGTCGCTGCGGTTAAGCTCCTTCGAAGTCGTCACACAACGGAGGAGCACGACGATGACCACAACGACCCGCATTGAGAATGGTACTGCAGAGGGCACGACTCTCTTTGTTTCGTTCGAGCTCGGGGAATCGACCTGGAAGCTGGCCTTCACGACGGGCCGAGGGCAGAAGGCCCGCCAGAAGACGATCACGGGACGGCAGCAAGACGCGGTCCTGGCGGAGATCGAACGCGCAAAGCGGCGCTTCGAGCTGCCCGCGGCCTGTCGGGTCATCAGCTGCTACGAAGCCGGCCGCGAAGGCTTCTGGCTGCATCGCTGGCTGGTGTCGCGTGGGATCGAGAGCCACGTGGTCGATGCGGCGAGCATCGAAGTCAATCGGCGACTGCGGCGTGCGAAGACGGATCGGCTGGATGCCTCGCGGCTGCTCTCATTGCTGGTTCGCTTCGCGGAAGGAGAGCGCAGCGTCTGGAGCGTGGTCCACGTGCCGAGCCCGGAGGACGAAGACCGGCGGCACCTTCACCGCGAGCTGCTGACGGCGAAGCGAGATCGCACACGGATCGCGAATCGAATCCAGGGCCTGCTCGCCAACCAGGGCGTCCGGGTGGACTGGCGCAAGCCGCTACCGGCGCAGCTCTCTACGCTCCGGCTCTGGGATGGCTCGTCGCTTCCCGCGGGCCTTGGCGAGCGGCTCGGCCACGAGTGGGATCGGCTGGGGCTGCTCAATCAACAAATCGAGCGCCTCGAGCGCGTGCGCCGTGAGCAGATCCGCGAGGCGGCCGACCCTGCCAGCGAGAAGGCGAAGCGCCTGGTCGCCCTCAAGGCCATCGGCTCGAATAGCGCCTGGCTCTACGTGATGGAGTTCTTCGGCTGGCGCAAGTTTCGCAACCGGCGCGAGGTGGGTGCGCTGGCGGGGCTGACGCCGACTCCCTATCAGAGCGGGGAGTCGAGTCGGGAGCAAGGGATCGCGAAGTCCGGCAACCGGCACGTGCGGGCGATGGCGATCGAGATCGCCTGGGGCTGGCTCCGCTTCCAACCCAAGAGCCAGCTCGCCCGGTGGTACGAGGAGCACTTCGGCCGCGGCAGCAGCCGGCTGCGGCGGATCGGGATTGTGGCGCTGGCGCGTAAGATCTTGATCGCGCTCTGGCGATACCTCGAGACCGGGGTTGTGCCGGAAGGCGCGGAGCTGAAGTCGGCCGCCACGGTGCGGTAGGGAAAGAAAGGACGCGACCAGAGGATCGAGCGAGCTGGTGCGGAAGGCCCGTTATTGCCGCCGGGTTCGCCACGCGAACCGACCGTTGGATGGGGTCTCCGCCACGGCACTTCCCAGTCGCCTGCGGGCGAATACAGGATGCGGTGACCGGCCTCCACAAGCGCCGGCACGGATAGAGGGTCGTCCGGGGCACGACGCCCCGACGCGAGACGAAGTCGCCAGCTCGATCAAGGTCTCTTTCACCGGCACGAGGCGGCCATGTAGAATCGAGTCCCAGCGGAGCTTGACAGCAGCGGCCACATAGAGGGCGGCGAGGAAGAGAGGCATGCAGAACGAAGTCGAGAACTACGATGTCGCGTTTTCCTTTGCTGGAGAGCAGCGCGAGTACGTCGAGACGGTCAAGACCAAGACCTTTGTGCTCAGCGTGCTGCT
>CAYGXT010000542.1:0-2514 GCA_964353695.1 uncultured Myxococcaceae bacterium | reverse complement strand
CGTCGATGGCCACGTGCCGGTAGCGGAGCGGTTGCCCGCCGCGTCCAGGAAGCGGGCCGACGCGGAGCTGCCAGGCGCGCAGCAGCAGCGCGTCATCCTCGGCGTCGAGAGCGGCGTCGACCGAGGCGTCCCCTTCGAGGAATGCCGTGAGCTCCTCGTGCCGTGCGCGACTCCAGGCCGCGACGGACTTGAGCTCGGACTCGCGGAATGCGCCCGGCGCCTGCCTTGCCACCAGCGGAGCCAGCGCCTCGGCGCGGCATAAGACGCTCGCCCAGTCGTCGAGCACCTGCGCCGCCGTCTTCGGCCCCGGTACGCGCTGCACCTGCTCTGCCAGCGCCGTCAGCAAGATCGGGTGAAGCTTCATCCGCTGCACGACACTCGGCGTGTCGTAGCGCTTCTCGCGTGGAAGACGCGGAAAGAGCAGCTTCCGGTGCATTGTGGCCCAGTCCTCGAAGGTGCGCGCCCGCACGTGCGTTACGCCCAACGCGGGAAGCACGTGCGAGACGTAGCTGCGCAGCCCGCCCGAAAGGACGATGAAGAGCGTGCGATCGGAGTCCACCACAGGATCGTCGTAGGCGAGATAGGCGATGCGATGCAGGGCGACGGTGGTCTTGCCCGAGCCGGCGACGCCGCGGATCACGAGAAAGCCCGACGAGGGCCGTGTGATGAGCCCGAATTGGGCGGGATCCAGCAACCCAGCCAGCTCGGGCAGCCGCTTATCGGCCCGGCGCCGCGAGCCCTCGAGGTCGGTCCCGAGCCTGCGGCCCGCGGCCTCGCCGACCGCGTGCGCGCGTAGCGCCGCGCCCTGGCCGCCGCCGAGCTGCGCGCTCTCGCGCGCGACGTGCTGCCAGCCGCCCTCGGCGCTCGCGCTCGCAACGAAGGCCCCCTCGGGTGCGTCCACACGTTCGAGGCGTCCGTGGCGGATCGTCAGCGCCCGCCGGGCGACCACCTCGCCGACGCGGGTGCGTCCTGCCACCTCCTCCTCGTACTCGTCGCCCTGCCCGTAGCGGTAGTAGAGCTTCGAGATCGGAGCGTTGCGCCAGTCGACGATGCGGACACCGCGATCGATGAAGGTGGCTCGCCCGAGGCAGAGGTCGCGCTCTGCGCCGTTCTCGCGCAGGCGCAGGTGCGCAAAATACGGTGAATCGGGCTCGACTTTCGGACCACTGCGACCCTCGCGAAGCTGGCGCAGCAGGGCCGTCCCCTGCTCGTACTGCTGATGGATCGCCCCGGCGTCCTTGCTCTCGGAGCCCTCCACGAGGATCTCCCTCAGCCGGGTCAGCTCTTTCACGAGGCTTGCCTCGCCGGAATCCCCGACGGGCGCTGGGTCGTCGAGGAGCTCGCGCACTCGCGCCAGCAGCGCCAGCTCCTCGAGGACGATGGCGTCCGTCATGCTCCTCTCACCCCATGTCTCGCGCCCCCGGAGCTCCGTCGGTGTGACCGCGCCAGAGGGCTATTGAGTTTACGCCTTGTCGTGGTGGCGGCAAGAAAAAAGGCAGGGGCCCGAGCAGGCATAGGAGAGGCTGCGCTGCGGCCCGCTGCGGCCAATCCGGGGATCAGGGGGATCACGGGGATCACGGGGATCACGGGGATCACGAGCCGCGCTTCATGCCCTCGAGCTCGCGCTGAAACTTGGCGCAAGCATCCTCGTCGTCGAGGCGGGGCGTGAACCAGAGGTAGTCACGCTGCGGCCTTCCGGCGGCCGGCGCGCTGGCAGGCCCGGCGAGCCCGAGATCGTGCACGTAGGCCTCGGGCACCTCGAGCCCTGGGATCACCTCGAGAATGGAAACGGTCGCAGCGCGCGCGAAGGGATCCTGCTCGAGCAGTCGCGCTGGCACGCCGTGGTCACGACGAACATGACCATTGCCGGCGATCAGCACCGCCCCGTCCCCTGCCCCCGCAGCTTCGCGCAGCGCCGAGGCCATCTGCGCGTCGCGCGCGCGCTGCACGAGGACCATGCTTGGGAGCGCCTTGGCGGGCGCGTGCCCGCAGTGGCCTTCGACGATCTCGCTCTCGATCGCCAGCCGCTGCTCCTCCGGCAGCGGCGTTCCGAGGCCGAGCCTCTCCACGAGCGCCGGGTCGAGAGCCTCCACGCCGTCGCGAGAGAGAGCTCGCGTCTGCTCGCGGTCGAGGTTCGCGCTACGGATGCCGAGCCCGCCAGCGAGAGCCGCCTCGGCGATGGGACGGTAGAGAGTCCAGTCGGGCCAGCCCGTCTTCTCCCAGCCTGCTGCGTGGCCAAGGCCTGCCGCGTCGAGAGGCGACACCGATAGGTGTTGATCGATCGCTGCCTGCTGCGAGGTGTCGAACATCTCGAAGGCCACCACGGGCCGCCGGTCTGCCTCCACCAGAGCACCGACGATCCACGCCTGCAGCGCGTGGTGATCGGGGTGATCGTGGCGCTCGCCCAGCAGCACGATGCGCTCGTGGGCGAGGCGGGCCGCGAGCGTCGCGGGCGAAATGGCCTCTCCAGCCGTCACGTCCCAGATCACGCCCACCAGCGGATGCCCGGCGTCG
>CAYGXT010000541.1:0-2514 GCA_964353695.1 uncultured Myxococcaceae bacterium | reverse complement strand
CCCGCGACCCTCAGCTTGGGAAGCTGATGCTCTACCAACTGAGCTATTCCCGCGTATGCCCAACGGTCGCACGGCGGCGCGTGGCCGGCAACCCGAAAGTGGCGGCCGCTCAGCCGATCCCGTTCCTCGGGTTCAGCCGATCTCATCCTCGAGAAGCGTCTCGAGGTCCTCTTCCTTGGGCGGTCCGTCCTCGGGGAGGAGGACGGTCGCATCGAGCTCGATGCCGTCGAAGAGCGGTGCGATCTCGGGCTCGGTTCGGTCTCGGCGGGTCGCTCCGAGAATCCCGCTCTCTCCCGGCGCGGCGAAGGACGCGTCGGGCGCGAGCAGACCGGTCGTTCCGATCGTGACCAGCGCCACTCCGAGGTGCCGCGCCGCTCGCTCTACGGCTTCGCTACCGACGCGTGAGGTGCCGAGCAGCCAGGCCTCGTGCAGGGCGTTGTCGGCGAGCGTGAGCGCCAGCCGCGGAACGCCGCCGCTGCGCCGCCAGATCTCGCTGAGAGCGCCCGCTTCGAAGAGCGAGGGATCGCCGCCTGCCACACGAAGGCGATGCGCGACGAAGGCCGAGAGGCCCTCGGCATCGAACGGCGCGAGCGCAACGGCCACGTCCACGCGCTGGGCGAGGGCCGGGTCGAGGGCGAGGCCACGGTCGAGTTCGAACCCGCCGGCGAGCACCACGGAGAGCAGGTGCTGGCCTTCGTGCTGAAGGTTGAGCAGGCCCTTCAGTTCTGCCAGCGGCTCGGCGTGCGCCAGGAGCTGCGCATCGTCCACGAGCAGCACGGCGTGGCGGTCCTCCTCGTGCAGGGCGGCCAGCCGGTCGAAGATCTCCGCGCAGAGCTGCGGCCTCTCTCGGGACGGCGCGTCCACGCCGAGAAGGTGCGCAAGGCGCGTCATGAGCCACATGCCTTCGACGACGTCGTGAAGCAGCACCAGCAGGTGCGCCTCGAAGCGCTCTTCGTCGAGTTGCTCGAGCAGGCGACGCATCACGGTGCTCTTGCCGAGACCGATGCCACCGGCGAGCACGGAGAGTCCTCGTCGCTGCAGGCAGCCGCGCAGGAGACGGCGCTCGGCATCTGCGACGGCGTCGCTCTCGAAGTGAAAGGCAGGGAGCGGATCCTTCATGAAGGGATCGCGCGACAGTCCGAAGTGATCGAGGTGCTCCACGGGGACTCCTAGCCGAAGGAGATCTTTCGACGACGCGGCGACGTGCCGCGCGGGGGCTTCGGCGGGAGATCGTCGCCGGTCGGCTTCGTTGCCGGCCCGGGCGCCTCCTGCTCAGGGGCCTGCGCCGGCGCCGGCCTCGCTTTGCTCGGGCCGCCGACGAGGTCCGCCTCGGCCTGCGCAATCACATCGTCAAAGGATTCGTAGACCTCGACGGGCGCCTCGGCCCTCTCGCCCACGATCTCTGCGGGCGCGAGCGCGAGCAGAGCCCGAAGCGTGTCGATCCGCTCCTCGAGACCGGGGAAGCCCGGCTCGAGCGCCGCCACCTCCTCGAGTGCCGAGAGAGCTGCCGCGCTGTCGCCGGCCTCTTCCAGGGCAATGCCGAGATCGAAGCCGAGGGCTGCTCGGCGCGCTTCTTCGAGGTCTTCCTCGGCAAGCGCCTGGCGGAAGAACGCGATGGCGTCCTGCGGCGTCTTCAGGTCTCTCGCGCAGAGCCCCAACAGATGCAGGCAGTCGAGCCTCCGCGTCGGCGACTCGAGAGCAATTTTGAACTCGCCCACCGCATCCTCGAGCAGCCCCATCTCCCGGTAGGCGATGCCGAGATCGTAATGCGTCTCGTGATCCGCGGCCGTCAGCGTCTTGTGCACGCCGCGTTTGAATTCGCTGAAGATCGCCTCGAGGCTCTCCTCGGCTTCGGGCGGCTCCTGGGTCGGAATGCTTGCCGCGGCCTCCTCGATGCCGAGCGCATCCGAGAGCTCGGCCGCGAGATCGAAATGCGACACCTCGCGCGTGCGCTCGCTTTCGTCTCGCTCCTCGACCTCGCCACGCGCCGAGGAATCCGGCGCCGGTTCGTCCGCGAGAGACTGCGCCGTTTGGTCCTCGAGATTCGGTGTCGCCTCGGCCGCGACCTCGGGCTCGCCCCCGAGTGCGGCATCGTCTTCGAGCGCGACCTCGAAGGACGTCGCGGCCGTCTGTTCCCCGCCCTGCACGGCGTCGTCCCAGTCCGCGAGGTCATCTCCGAGATGGGCATCCCCTCCGTCCGGCCACGGAACCTCGGGCCGGGCCGCGCGCTCGGGCTCGGGGGCCTCCACATGCCGCTCCGCCCCCGGATCGCCTCCCCGCGCTGCGGCAATCTCGCCCAGCCGAAGCAGCGCCTGAGGGTTCGTGTTCGCCACTTCGAGAACGCGCCGATAGACGCATTCGGCCTCCTCGAAAAGGCCCTGTCGGAAGTAGAAGTCAGCCTCCTCGAGGTCTTCGAGGATCTTCGTCGGCGAAGCAAGGGGCGGCGGCGTTTGTTCGCATGCAGGCTCGAACGCGAGCGGCGGCTCGAGCGACGCGGGTTCGGAGAGATCGATG
>CAYGXT010000540.1:0-2523 GCA_964353695.1 uncultured Myxococcaceae bacterium | reverse complement strand
CAGAACGCAGGTGAGGTCGTTGCCGCTGGGGACTGCCTGCGGACCACCGAGCAGGACGAAGCGCGTGGTGTTGTCGCGACGGTCCTCGATCGAGGCCTCGATCGTCGCGAGGCCCCAGGCCTCCGCGGCGAGTGCGCTCCCGATGGCGGCGACACCGGCATCGCCAGCAGCCAGGCGCGCCGCTGCCGCCGTGCTGGCCGTCTCGACACGGTCCACCCCCGGCAGATGCGCCTCCAACCACTGCCGGCACTGGGCGAGAGCCTGCGGGATCGAGGCCACACGCTTCACGTCCTCGAGCTTTCCGCTGTGGGAGAGGAGATGGTGCGCGACGCGGAGCACGACTTCGCCGCAGATCGAGGCCTCGGCCTCGACCAGGGCGTCGAGGGTGGCCGTCACTACGCCCTCCGTCGTGTTCTCGACAGGAACCAGCGCGAGATGGACGCGTCCGTGCTCGACGGCCGCAATCACGTCGGGGAGCGTCGGCTCCGGCACCAGCTCGGCCTGGCCACCGAACTGCTGGCGAGCGGCGAGATGGCTGAACGTGCCCGCCGGGCCCAGGTAGGCCACGCGAAGCGCCCCCTCGAGACTGCGCATGACGCCGATGATTTCCCGAAAAACATGCGGGATCGAAGCGGTCGGAAACGGCCCAGGGTTCAGGGCAGCGAGCCGCTCGAGGATGCCACGCTCCCGCGCGGCATCGAAGGGCAGGACGCCGGCTTCCTGCTTGAGGCGCCCGACCTGCAGCACGAGGGTCGCGCGCGCGTTGAGCTGCGCGAGGATCGCCTCGTCCAAGACGTCGATGCGGGCGCGCAGCCGCGCCAGATCGGCACGGGCCACGTCCGGGCTCGTGCCCGGAGCGCTGGGCTCCTTGCCCTGGGACTGCAGCGATCGGACCATTCGCTCCTTCCCGCCCGGCCCTCGGGGCGGTCTCGCCTAGGGGCGGTCTAACCCCTCGGAAAAGCTCGCGCAATATATCGGCCGGGCCCTTCCCTGCCAAGCCCCGTGCGCCCGAAACCCTGCGCGCTGGCAAGGAGTTAGGTGCGTTTGCGGCAGGCCTCGGCCCCGGCTTTGCACACTTCATTCTAACTCCCCGGAACTCTTCGGAAATCCCCCCTCGAGCCTGGGGCATCAAGGGAAGCCGCAGAGGCGTCGATGCAGCAGGCTGCAGAGGAGCAGATCTGCGATGGAGACCTCCGCGCTGGCGCGGCACGAGCCCGAGAGCAGCGTCGCCACCAAGATCATCCTGCTCGTCTTCCTCTCGACGTTCGTGAGCGCGGCCGGCGTGAGCTGGATCTCGATCGATACGGCCCGGCGCCAGCTGTGGGCGCAGATTCACGAGAGCTATCCCGCCGCGCTCGAGCGCGACAGCCAGCAGCTGCTGCGCTGGCTCGTCGAAGGTCGCAGGCTCACGGTCGGTCTCGCGACCGGGCATCCGAGCCGAGACACCTTGCTCACCATGATCCACGACGCTTCGGAGCCGGCACGCCGGACATCGGCGTGCACGCTCTTCCGAGCCCTCATCGACCCGGTTGCCGGCCGTGCGCGCGAGATCCAGGGCTTCGCACTGATCAGCCCGGACGGCAGCGAGCTCTGCACGAGCAAAGCGGCCGGTGGGGTCTCCTTCGAGGAGCGTACTGCCCTCGCCCGCCCCGACGCCCCGGTGGTGCAGGCGTTCGCGAGAGCCGAGCGCAACGCGTTGCTTGCGACCTCTACGCCGGTCACAGGTCCCGACGGCACTCTCGCCGCCTACCTCGTGGGAATCTTCCGCTCCGATGCCATGCGTGACGTCCTTGCCGGAGACCTGATCGACACCAGCCTGCGCATCGGTCTTTTGGATGCCGACGGAGCCCTGCTGCTGCAGGCTGGTCTGCCGGACGACCGCAGGCCGCTAGCGCCCCGCGAGGGCTCCCTGCCGATCGGTGCCGCGCGCGAGTACACGAACGCCTCGGGCGAGCACGTGATCGGGAGCGCGCGTCCGCTCGGCAGCCTCGGTTGGACGCTGTTGGTGGAATCGCCGTACGAGCACGCCTTCGCGCCCGTTCTGGCCGTGCTCCAGCGCCTGCTCCTGATCGACGTCTGCGTCGTCGCGCTTGCGAGCCTGCTGGCCTACGCCATCACCGCGAGCATCGTTCGCCCGATCGAGGCGCTCTCGGAAGGCGCGCGACGCCTCGCCAGCGGGCGCTTCGACCTCGAGATTCCAGAGACCGGACGGCATGACGAGCTCGGCCTCCTCACGCATACCTTCAACGAAATGGCCCGGCGGCTACAACGCAGCCAGCTCGATCTCGAATCCGCGAACCGGCGCCTCCAGGATCAGAACCAGAGCCTGCAGGCGAGCAACGAGGTGTTGGAGCAGCTCTCGATCACGGATGGCCTCACGAAGCTCCACAATCATCGCTTCTTTCAGGATCATCTGACACGCGAGATCAAACGGGCGAACCGGACGGGGGAGCCGCTCTCGATGGTCCTGCTGGACATCGACGACTTCAAACGCCTGAACGACCGCCTCGGCCACGCCGCCGG
>CAYGXT010000539.1:0-2528 GCA_964353695.1 uncultured Myxococcaceae bacterium | reverse complement strand
CGGCATGCCCGAGGGCTGCAAGGGCATGAATACGTCGCGCATCGCGGCCATGGCGGCGGGCCTGCCCGTCACCGTCGCGGCCACCACCGTGAACCGCTTCTGCTCCTCGGGCTCGCAGGCGATCATGATGGCCGCGCACGCCATCCTGCATGAAGGCGCGGAGGTCGCGATCGGCGCCGGCGTCGAGACCATCACGATGATGCAGGACGGCACGCAGAACACGAACCGGTTCGTGAACGAGGCGGCGAGGAACCGCTTCCCCGGCCTCTACTTCCCGATGGGCGTCACGGCAGAGATCGTGGCCGAGCGTTACAAGGTCTCGCGCGAGGATCAGGACGTCTACGCGCTGCAGAGCCAGCAGCGCTATGCGAAGGCGCAGCAGGCGGGCTGGATCGGCCAGGAGATCGCGCCGATGAAAGTCCGGCGCAAGGTCGAGAAGAAGGGCGAGCAGCCGTACGAGGAGGACTTCGTCGCCGATCGCGACGAGTGCAACCGCCCCGATACGACGCTCGAAGGCCTCGCCAAGCTCACGCCGGTATTCAAGAAGGAGGGTGGCACCGTCACGGCGGGCAACGCTTCGCAGCTCTCCGACGGCGCCTCGGCAACGCTCGTGATGTCCTCCGACCGCGCCAAACAGCTCGGCCTCGAGCCCCTCGGCATCTACCGCGGCACGGCCGTGGCGGGCTGTCAGCCCGACGAGATGGGCATCGGGCCCATCTATGCGGTGCCCAAGCTGCTCAAGAAGCACGGGCTCACGATGAACGACATCGACCTCGTGGAGCTGAACGAGGCCTTCGCCTCGCAGGTGCTCCAGGTGCAACGCGTGCTCGAGATTCCGAACGAGAAGCTGAACGTGAGCGGAGGCTCGATTTCGATCGGGCATCCGTTCGGCATGACGGGCTCGCGCCTCACGGGCGTGCTGCTCCGCGAGCTGAAGCGCCGGAACAAGCGCTACGGGATCGTGACCATGTGCATCGGAGGGGGACAGGGATTGGCGTCGCTCTTCGAGCGCGCCTGATGCCGTGAACCGGGCGCAACCGCTGGAGCGCGCGCTCCGCGCACTGGCCTGCGCCGCATCCCTCGCGGCGGCGGGGTGCATCCCCGCCGCCGTCGATCCCGGCCCGGTTCCGGGCGCCGCTCCCGTCGCGGCCCCCAGCGCGGCGTCTGAAGCGGCCGCGTGCACCCCCACCTGGACGCGGAGCTATCTCGGTACGCGCTTCGACGCGGCAGCAGCTTACGATGCGGCGCGCGGGCGCGTCTTGCTCTTTGGCGGCTTCCCGGATCTCGGGGAGGTGACGGGAGATACCTGGAGCTGGGACGGCCAGGTCTGGAAGCGCGTTGCCACGCAGGGCCCGTCGCCACGCATCTACCATGGCATGGCCTACGACGCAGCTCGCGGCCGCGTCTTGCTCTTCGGCGGGCGGGCGGGTGGCGAGTTCCTGTCAGACACCTGGGAGTGGGACGGCACGAGCTGGACGCTCGTCGCAGGCGACGGCCCGGAGGCCCGCGGCTCCGCCGAGATGGCGTACGACGCCTTCCGCGGGCGTGTCGTGCTCTTCGGCGGGCTCGGCGCGGCCGGAGAGCTGTCGGATACCTGGGAGTGGGATGGCAGCGCGTGGACGCGCGTCGCGACTTCCGGCCCGGCGCCACGCGCCTTCGCCGATCTCGCCTACGACCCGATTCGCAGGCGCGTTTTGCTCTTCGGCGGCATGGCCGGTAGCGAAACCTTCGGCGACACCTGGTTCGGCGACACCTGGGAGTGGGACGGCGCGAGCTGGACGCTCGCTGCCACGACCGGGCCCTCGCCCCGCAGCGACGCCTCTCTCGCCTTCGACACGGCGAGCGGGCGCACGCTGCTCTTCGGCGGCTTCGACGGATCGACACTGTTTGGTGACACCTGGGCATGGGACGGCAGCCGCTGGACGCTCGTCGCCAGCAGCGGCCCCGAGGCCAGGGCCGAGCACGTCCTCGTGAGCGACTCCGCCCGCGCCCGCGTGGTGCTGGCGACAGGCGCGCGTCTCGGCGAGCTCGATCGCACCACCGACACCTGGGAGTGGGACGGCGCCGCCTGGATCCTGGCGCAGGACCTGCGGCGAGTCGGCCGCTACCAGCACGGATCGGCCTTCGATTCCTTGCGCGGCCGGACTGTGATCGTAGGCGGTTTCTCGAGCGAAGGGGGCTTCCAGTCCTCCGAGACGTTCGAGCTGGCCGGGACGGCGCTGAGGCGCGTTTCGACGGATGCGCCGATCCGCATCGGTCCCGCGGTCGCCTTCGATGGCTGGCGCGTCCTTCTCTTCGGCGGCCGGTCGCTACTGGGTCTCGCAAGCAATACCTGGGGCTTCGACGGCGTGCGCTGGAGCGCGCTCGCCACGACCGGACCCTCGGCGCGGGAGGACGCAGCGGTTGCCTTCGACCTGCGGCGTCGCCGCGTCGTCCTCTTCGGTGGCCTTGGCCTCGGCGCGCTTGCGGGCGACACCTGGGAGTGGAACGGCAGCGCCTGGAGTCGCGCCGCAACGACCGGGCCAAGC
>CAYGXT010000538.1:0-2554 GCA_964353695.1 uncultured Myxococcaceae bacterium | reverse complement strand
ACATCACGCCGCCGCAGGACGTGCTCTCCGCGATGGAGAAGCAGATGCGCGCCGAACGCGAGAAGCGCGCGGTGATCCTCGCCTCGGAAGGCGAGCGCGACGCCAAGATCAACTCCGCCGAAGGCGAGAAGCAGCAGGTGATCAAGGCTTCCGAGGCGACACGCCAGCGGCAGATCAACGAGGCCCAGGGCCAGGCCGAGGCGATCCTCGCAGTCGCCACCGCCACGGCCGGGGGCCTGCGGCAGGTGGGTGACGCCCTACGCGCCGAAGGTGGGATGCGGGCCATGCAGCTCCGCATCGCCGAGCAATACCTGACGCAGTTCGGAAACCTGGCGAAGGAGGGCAACACCTTCGTCGTGCCCGCGAACCTCTCCGACATCTCCTCGATGCTCGCACTGGCGACGGGCATCTTCCACGGGGAGCGTCCGGCCGAAGGCGGGCCTCAGCGAGCCGGCTGAAGCGGGGCCAGTCCGAACTGCCGGAGTGGGATCCACGACACCGCGAAGGCAACGGCCGTGAGCGCAAAGAGGGTGCGGTATGCGAGGAGCTCGTTCGTGCCGAGTGCGATCGCGGCCTGGAGTGCGAGGCCCGCAGCGACCGGCGCGAGAGCGTAGGCAATGGCCGCGGAGGCCGTCGCCGAGGTGAGCACGGCGGTCGGGCTCTCCGCGGGCGCGAGCGAGAAGAGAACGTTGGTGTCGGCTACGCCGAAGGCTGCGGAGAGAGCTGAAACGCCGCAGAAAAGACCAGCGGCGAGAGCCACACTCCCGGGGCCCGGCTCGTGCAGCAGGCAGAAGCCGAGAGCCAGGACTGCGAGGCCGATGCCGCTCGCCCTGAAGATCGGCGCCGAGCCGACGCGATCGGCCGCGCGTCCCGCCACGTAGAGCGCAATCAGGCCGCCTACGAAGCTCGCGAGCGTTGCGAGCAGCACCTGGGCTTCGCTCATGCCGATCACGCGGCGCATGACGACGATGGCGAAGGGCATGAGCGCCCGCCGCGCGCCGCCGCAGAGGGAGACGCCAAGAAGATACCGCCGCAGCTCCGGATGCTGGATCAGCTCTCGCAGCGCCCGGCGCGCACGGATGCGCTCCCGGGTGCCCCCTGCTCGCTCGGGCAGGCGCCACACCAGGGCCACACGCGCAAGGCCGCAGAGCCAGGCCGCGGCAAAGACAGGCCCGAAGCTCCCAGGATTTGCGGCCAGCCAGCGCTGCACGCCGAGAAAGGAGATAATGAGCGCCACGTGCCAGGTGCTGCGGAGCGTGCCAAAGAAGCGCCCGATGCGGTCGGGCGGCACGTAGCCGTGCAGAAGCGGAAACCACGGCGTCTCGGCGACGCCGAACCCGACGGCGACGAGGGCGAAGCTCGCGAGCGCGAGCGCGGTGCCCGTGTCGCCCTCCAACGCGGCGAGGGTCGGGAACGCGAGCAGGGGCAGGGCACTGAAAAGAGCGATCCACTGCCCGGTAAGCAGCAGCGCGCGCTTGCTGACGTGAGCGAGCGCGCGGAGCGACGGTAGCTGCAGCAGCGCCGAGAGCGGATCGAAGGCGCGCTGCAGCCCGACGGCAGCGTCGCCGGCGCCGAGGTAGACCAGCGCGAGAGTCGGCACATCCTCCGTGAAAATGCGGCGGAAGGTCATCTGCAGCGGCTGGCTCGCCAGTACGATCCGCCGGCCGCGGGCCTGCTCCGCAGGCGTGAGCGTGAGCGAAGCGGGAGGCTCACCGTGCGGCGGGGCCGTCGCGGTCGGCTGCGGCGAATCCATGGGCCGCAGCGTTCCGCGCCACGGCCCCGGCTTCAAGGGGGGCCGCCTCGCCCCAGGTCCAACCCCTATCTTTCGCTACCGCAGCCTGGCCGCACGCAGGTGATCGACCTCGTTGAAATCGATCAGCGACCAGATGCAGCCGCGCTGGCCGAGGGGTCGCGCCTGCACGATCGAGTAGGCTGCGAGCTCGCTTTCGAAGCGCACCCACTCCCAGGGAACGGGTGGCACGTCGAGCAGGTGCGTGAGCAGCACCGAGTTCGTCCCGCCGTGGGCCACGAGCACGATCGTCTCTGGCCGCGCAGGCTGCTCCCAGACCGTGAAGTCGTGCTCGCGTGCCGGCGTCATACCGTGGCGGGCGAGCACTTGGTCGAGGCCGCCGCAGACGCGCGCGTGGAAGTCGCGGAAGCTCTCGCTCTGCGGCCAGCCCTCCCAATGCTCGGACAGCGGGCGGCGCATGGCCTCCAAGAAATACCGATCGACGTCACGCTGCGAGAGGCCCGTGGCGCCGGCGATGGAGATCTCGGCGAGGGCAGGCACAGTGACGGCCGGGATTCCGGTGGCCGCCGCGAGCGGCGCGGCGGTCTCCTGCGAACGCCGAAGCGGGCTCACGTAGATGGCGTCTATCCGCTCCTTCGCCAGCGCCGCGGCCGCGCAGCGGGCCTGGGCGTGTCCGCGCGCCGTGAGCCCGGCGTCGTCCACGGCGACGTCGCGGCCCTCGGGATACCAATCGGGCTCGCCGTGACGCAGCAGGATCACGTGCGCCACAGCCGCTTCGCGCTGCCTCGCCTCGCGCCGCGCCTG
>CAYGXT010000537.1:0-2559 GCA_964353695.1 uncultured Myxococcaceae bacterium | reverse complement strand
CCTTGAACCGCGGCGGGCGCTTGGTCTTCGGGCGAGTCTTCGTGGCGACGCCGCTGCGGCGCTCCACGTGCGTCCCGCTCGTCCCGTCCGTCCCGCCCTGCCCGCCATCCGGGCGACCGGGATCTTGCGCCATCCACTCCACTCGCACGACTGAGGAGGATAGGAGCCGGGAGGCGAGTGCGCCCGCAGAGCCAGCCCGGCGGACTATTCTCGGGAGGTGACCGAGATCGAGATCGCGGACAGCGTCTCCTCGCTCCCCCGCGCGGAGTGGGACGAGCTCGTCGGGGACGGCTCGCCGTTTCTCGAATGGGATTGGCTCGCCTGCCTCGAGGAGTCGGGAGCCGTGGGCGACGGCACAGGCTGGACGGCGCGCCCTCTCGTCGCCCGCAGGGCGGGCCGGCTGGTGGCGGCCTGCCCTCTCTACGTGAAGGGCAACAGCGAGGGCGAGTTCGTCTTCGACTTCGCCTGGGCGGACGCCGCGATCCGCGGCGGCATCCGCTACTACCCGAAGTTGCTGGTCGGTGTGCCGTTCACGCCCGTGTCCGGCCAGCGCATCCTCACGGCAAGCGGCGAGGACCGGAGCCTATGGATCCGGCGCTTCGCCGAGAAGCTGCGCGAGACCTGCCTCGCAAACGAGCTCTCCTCGGTACACGTGAACTTCTGCCTGCCCGAGGAGATCCCGCCCCTCGAAGCGGCGGGCTTCGTGCGCCGCCTCGGCCTTCAGTACCAGTGGCGCAACCCCGGCTACGAGAGCTTCGGCGACTTCTTGGCCCGTTTCCGGAGCAAGCGGCGCAACCAGATCCTGCGCGAGCGGCGCGACGTGAGGGCCGCGGGGGTCTCGATCGAGATCCTCGAGGGCGAGGCGATTCCGGACCAGCTCTTCCCGCAGATGTACCGCATCTACCTCTCGACGCTGGAGGGAAATCCCTGGGGCCGGCAGTACCTGAACGAGCGCTTCTTCGAGCTGCTGCGCGAGCGCTTCCGCCAGCGCCTCTGCTTCATCGTGGCGCGTCAGGGCTCGGAGGTCGTGGCCGGCACCCTGAACGTGCGCAAGGGAGCGGCACTCTACGGGCGCTACTGGGGCGCGCTGCGCCCGATCCGCAATCTGCACTTCGACGTCTGCTACTACAGCGCCGTCGAGCATTGCATCGCGGAGAGGCTCGAGCGCTTCGAGCCGGGCGCCGGTGGCGACTTCAAGCAGGTGCGGGGCTTCGATGCGCAGCCCACGTTTAGCGCGCATTTCCTGGCCGAGCCGCGTCTCGCGCGCTCGGTCGCACTCCACCTCGAGACGGAGCGTGCCCAGGTCGAGCGCGGGATCGCGTGGATCCGCGAGCAAAGCGCGCTGAAACCCGATGATCCGGCGCTCTGATGGCGAGCGGGCCCGATCGCGATCGAGAGGCCGGCTATGCCGTCGCGCTCCGCAGCCGCTCGATGCGCTGCTCGAGGGGCGGATGGCTCATGAAGAAGCGCATCACGCCGTCGCGCCCGGAGATCTGCATCGTCGCCAGCGCGGGAGGCGCCTTGGCCTGCGCAAGGGCCTCGTGGTCGCGTTGCAGGGCCTGGAGAGCCCGGATCATGCTCTCGCGCCCAGCCAGGTGTGCCCCGCCCGCATCGGCGCGGAACTCGCGCCAGCGCGAGAAGGCCATCACGACCATGGATCCGAGCACCATGAAGACGATCTGGAAGACGAGGACGCAGACGAAGTAGATGCCCTGGCTCATGCCGCCTTCCCGATCGTTGCCACGCAGAGCCTGCGCCACGACGTAGGCGAGCACGCGCGCAAGGAACATCACGAACGCGTTCACGACCCCCTGGAGCAGGGTCATGGTGACCATGTCGCCATTGGCGATGTGCGTGATCTCATGCCCGAGCACTCCCTCCACCTCCGGGCGATCCAGCTTGCGGAGCAGCCCCGTGGAGACCGCCACCAGCGAGCGGGACTTGCTCGGACCCGTGGCGAAGGCATTGATGTCGTCGGACTCGTAGAGCCCGACCTCGGGCATCGGAATGCCAGCCCCCTGTGCCAGCCGCTGCACAGTCTGCACCAGGGCCTGCTCGCCGGCGTCGCGCGTATCGGGAGCGATCACCTTGACGCCCATCATGCGCTTGGCCATCCAGCGGGATATGAGCAGGGAGATGAGGGCGCCGCCCATGCCCCAGACCAGGCAGAAGATGGCGAGAGATTGGAGATCGAGGCCGCCCCTCTGAAGGAACGGCTGGACCCCCAGCAGGCTGAGGACCACCGTGATGGTGGTCATGACGAGAAGGTTGACGAGAATGAACAGGAAGATTCGCTTGGCCAAGAGTAGGTCCTCCAGAGAGAGAGATCGCACCCCGCGGGCCGGTGTCAAGCGCGCCCTTGCCGAAGCGGCCGATGCTCGCTTGGCGAAGCCCCGGGGGACACGGCTCCCCTCCTCCGATAGTCTCTTCGGCCCGCCGGAAGATTCATTCCGGCATAAGGAGCGGCGTGGGCCCCGGGAACGTGGAAGACCAGCTTAGAGCACTTTTCGAGCGGCGAATCCTCGTTCTCGACGGCGCCATGGGCACCATGATCCAGCG
>CAYGXT010000536.1:0-2560 GCA_964353695.1 uncultured Myxococcaceae bacterium | reverse complement strand
TCGAGGCTTGACGAATGGGTTGCGCAGCAAGCATTATCAAACCTGTCTGCTGGCCTCGAGTCGAGGCCACTCAAAGGGGGACCGACGGAATGCGTACTCGAATCTCGACAGTGGCAACCGTTCTGATGTTGGGGCTCGTCCTGGGGAGCACCGTGACTGCCCAGGTGCGGGTCAAGGAGAAGGTAAACGTAGTCGCCACCGGGGAGATCACGGCCATGGACGCCGCGACCAAGAGCCTGACGGTCAAGAGCACGAACGACGAGGGCGTCGTCTACGTGGTCGACGACTCGGCCACGATCATGAATGGCGCGACGAAGGTGGCACTAGGCGACCTCAAGAAGGGTTGGAGCGTGGCGATCAACGGCCACGATGACGGCACCCGCAAGCTCTTGACCTTCATCAAGGTCGTGAAGGCGCCCACTCCCTGAAGCTCCGGCGACTCCACTCGAAGTAACCTGTGACCCGCCCCTTTGGCAAGCACCGATGCGGGCTGGCGATCCCCGCCTTGTTGATGATTTAAGACTTTGCATTCGCCTGCGACACCCGTGCTTGCACGCGCGCCGACCGCTGGTTACCAGCGTTGGGCTGTGGACAACTCCGATAGCTTCCTCGTGATCTCTTCGGCGGTGCGCCCTGCGTCGGCGTCGATGGACGCACGGAGCTCCCGAAGCACGCCGACGCCCGAGGCGATCGCGGCGGAGGTCGCGACGGTGCCGGCCACTGCGCCGCCCGCGACGAACCATCCAGCCCCGGGCAACCGCGAGCCCGTCGCGAGCGTGTCGAACTGCTGGATCGGCTGCCACCCTTCGGCGGTCACCTGGAAGAGCTCGACCTGCGTCCGAAGCTCGGTCGCCCCCACACCGAACCCGATCACGAAGCGCCTCGTTTTCGAGCCCTCGTCGATTCGTACGAACTGCCCCAACACCACGAGGTCGTTCATTCCCGGAGGCTCCGCGCCGGCGGCGCGCTCGGCCGGTAGACCGAGCGCTGTAATCTGCTCGACCAACCGGCTCGCGAGAGTGTCAGCCACCGCCTCGCCGAGCAGCTCCGGCTCTGCAACCGATAGCCCCACCGCACGGGAAACCGTCCGACCGGGTGAGGACTCCACGCGCACGTCCGCGCCGCCCGTGTCGAAGTCGAACACGACGACGCGAGCAGGCCGCGGCCGCGTACGTACCTCGACTTCCTGGACGTTCTTGACACGAGCCGCCGCGCAGCCGCCGCAGAGCGCGACTGCCAGTGCCAAACCCAGCCCGCCGAAGATGCGCCGAGTCGTCAACCGTCCCATCGAGGCTCCTTCCGCCGTTTCGCGGCAGTTCTTTCCGTCGTCCTGTCTTGGGACGGTCCTCGACAAACCAAAGCAAGGAACCGCCCTGGCGAACCTTAACACAGTTCTGAGGCCTCGCGAAGCGCGCTGCGCCGTCCGCGCGGACGCCGACTTCTGCATCCTTCGGCCCGTCGACCGAGTCCGCGCCAGCTCACGATAGCCGTGCCGGAGGCGCTCCAAGACGGCATCCCCATCGAAGGACAGTGTACGCCGCCGTTCGTTCAGAGACGGGACACAGTAGTGCTAGGGGCGAGCCGCCGAGCTGACGAGGTCGTCGAGCGACGACATGATCTCCGCCTGTACTTCGGGCCGGTGGAGGTTGCCGAGGTGGCCGCCGGTCGGGAAGAAGCGGGCGCGTTCGGGCCCGATCAGCGCGGTCAGCCATGTGATGTCGTCGTCGCTGGTCAGGAAGTCGTTGCGATTGGCGAACACGCGAAGCTTCGCGTTGCCGCGCAAAGGCTTGGCGATGGCGTGGAGATCGTTCACGGCCACCATCTGCTCCGCCGAGTCGATCGAGCCCATGCGGTCGCGATAGTAGGGAAACAGGAAGGCGTAGAAGTACATCGAGAACGAGTAGTCGCCGATCTCCTCGTAGGGCGGGAGACGGCGCAGCGCGCGGCGTTCGGTGAGCAGCACGCCGAGATCCTGCCGCTCCTGGCTCGCGTAGAGAATCTCCTGGAGCGAGCGCCGGAAGGCCACTCCGATCAGGTACTCGGCCTCCTCGTTCGTGAACGGAAGCTCTGCGTCCGGTGTCAGCGTGCCGCCGCCGAGATCGGCGGTTTCGAGGCGGCCGTACGAAGCCGGGCCGTTCCTCGCGCTCAGCGCCCTGCGCCCCATGCCAACCGCCTTGAGCAGGATCCGGCGGACCTCCGCGTCTCGCTCGGGCTCGGGGAGCGCGAGCGGGGCATCATGGAACGCGTCGAGGCGCGCCATCCCGTCGAGCAGGCGCACCGGCGGGTCGAGGAGCAGGTAGCGATCGAAGTGCAATAGCATGTTGGTCGGGTCCTCCTCTTCTGCGGCGATGTAGAAGCCGGCGAAGGCACCGAGTGAGTAGCCGAGGTAGATGCGCGTTCCGATGCGGTCCGGGTAACGCGTGCCGAGGTCGCGGTTGATGGCATCGAGTGCGATGTGGACGTCGTGCGCGTCGACGGGGGCGTGCCCCGGCACGGGCACACTCGCGCCGCGCTCGATGAACTCGGGGTTGAGCGGGTTGCTCACGATTGCGACCGAGAA
>CAYGXT010000535.1:0-2561 GCA_964353695.1 uncultured Myxococcaceae bacterium | reverse complement strand
TCCTCGCCTCGCGCTGGCTCGCGCCGCTCACGGTGCTCGGGCTCGCGCTGGGGCTGCGCGTAGCAGAGCCGGCTCTCGTACAGGAGCTCCAGCTTCGGGTCTTCGACGTCTTCCAGCGCCTCGCGCCGCGCCCCTACGAGGAGGCGCCCGTACGCATCGTCGAGATCGACGATGCCACCCTCGAGCGCGTCGGCCAGTGGCCGTGGTCGCGCGACAAGGTTGGCGAGCTCGTGAGCAGGCTCTTCCAGGACGGTGCTGCGGTCGTCGTCTTCGACGCCGTCTTCGCCGAGCCCGATCGCACCTCGCCACGTCTGCTGCTCGACGGTCTGTCCGGCGTGCCGCTCAGTCCGAAGCTACGCCGGGAGATCGAGCAGCTCCCCGACCACGATGACGTGCTGGCTCGCGTCTTCAGCGAGGGGAATGTCGTCACTGGCTTCGTCTTCACCAACGAAACCGGGGGCCGGCAGCCGCAGCCGAAGGCCGGCTTCAACTTCGGGGGCGATCCCTTCGCGCACCTGCCGGATCGGCGCGGCTCTGTCGTGAACCTGCCGGTCCTCGAGGATGCCGCCGCTGGCAACGGCTCCTTCACCGTAGACCCCGACGCGGATGGCATCCATCGCCGCGTGCCGCTGCTCTTCGCGCGCCAGGGCGTTCTCTACCCATCGCTCGCCGCCGAGGCCGTGCGCCTGGCTACGGGCGCGACCTCCTACGGCGTCAAGACAGCGGGCTCGAGCGGAGAGGCGAGCTTTGGCGAGAGCACGGGCATTACGCAGCTCCGCATCGGCAAGGACGTAACGGTCCCCACCAACTCGAGGGGCGAGATCTGGGTCTGGTACACGCAGCCGCTGGCGGCGCGCTACGTGCCCGCGTGGAAGGTACTCGCCGGCGAGGCGGACAGGACGAAGATCGAAGGCCACATCATCCTGATCGGCGCCACTGCGGCCGGCCTGCGCGACATCCGGGCTACGCCCGTCGATCCCGTGGCGCCGGGAGTCGTCGTCCACGCGCAGATCGTCGAGCAGCTCGTGCTCGGCAGGTACCTCGAGCGCCCCGACTGGGCGACGGGAGCAGAGCTCGTCTACCTGCTCGTGCTGGGTCTGCTGCTCGCGCTCCTGATCCCGCGCCTCGGTGCGATCGGCACGGCACTCCTGGGTGCCGGCGGCATCGCAGCCGCGGCCGCTCTCTCCTGGTACGCCTATAGCTCCTGGCAGTGGCTGCTCGATCCGGTCTACCCCGGGCTTGCGGCCCTCGGCGTCTACCTCGTCGGATCGATGCAGAACTTTCTGCAGAGCGAGGCGCAGCGTCGCCGCGTCCGTGGCGCTTTCAGCCGCTATCTCTCGCCGACCCTGGTGGACGAGCTCGCCGCCAACCCCGAAAAGCTCCGCCTCGGCGGCGAGATGCGCGACATGACGCTGCTCTTCAGTGACGTGAGGGGCTTCACTACGATCTCGGAACAGCTCGACCCGCACGCGCTCACGCGCCTGATCAACCACTTCCTCACCCCGATGACCGATGTCATCCTCTCTCGGCGCGGCTGCATCGACAAGTACATGGGCGACTGCGTGATGGCGTTCTGGAACGCCCCTCTCGACGACCCGGAGCATCCGCGCCACGCCTGCGATGCGGCGCTCGCCATGGTGGTGGCGCTCGCCGAGCTGAACGCGAAGCTGGCGACCGAGACCGCGGAGTTCGGGCATCCCCTTCCGCCACTCGTCGTCGGCATCGGGCTCAACACGGGCATGTGCTGCGTCGGAAACATGGGATCCGATCAACGCTTCGACTACTCGGTGATCAGCGACGAGGTGAACCTGGCCTCGCGGCTCGAAGGCCAGTCGAAGACGTACGGCGTCACGATCGTGATGGGCGAGAACACGCGCGCCCGCGTGCCCGAGCTGGCGACCCTCGAGCTGGACCGGATCCGCGTGAAGGGGAAGACCCGCCCGATTCGCATCTATACACTGCTGGGCGACGAGGCGATGGCGGCGAGCGAATCGTTCCGCGAGCTCACGAAGGCACACGAGGCGCTGCTTGCTGCCTACCGCGGGCAGCGTTGGGAGGAGGCGCTCGCCGCGCTCTCGAGCTGTGGCCGGCTCGGCGCCGGACTCGGGCTTGAGGGCCTGTACGCCCTGTACGCAGAGCGCATCGCCGGCTTCAGCGCGTCGGCGCTGCCGGTCGACTGGGACGGCGTCTACGACGCGAAGACCAAGTAGAGAGTCGCAGGCCGCCGCGGTCCGCCGAGTCGTGTGCGGCCTTCAGCGCGCCTCGCCGCAGGCGATGCGTTCGATCTGCGCGAGCTGCGCCTCGAGGGCGGTCCGCATCTGCCACGGAGCCGTAGCGCGGACCTCGAGCACGAGATTCGCCAGATCGACGGTGCAGCCGTCGACCCAGGCAGCGTCGGCGACGTGCTCGTAGGCCTGCTGGAGGCTCTTCGCGTCGGCGCATGAGATCTGGCGGAGAATCGGGAGCGGGGAATTCATGCCCAGGCCCATCGGAAGACTGGAGGCGGATCTTGCATGAAATCCTTCACGGCGCTCTCGCAGCCGTGCAAGCCTCCGGCAACG
>CAYGXT010000534.1:0-2568 GCA_964353695.1 uncultured Myxococcaceae bacterium | reverse complement strand
CTCGTCCTGCTTCTTGTCGGCGCTGGCCTGTTGGTTCGAAGCTTCGCCCTTCGAATCCTCGCCGTCCTTCTTCTTCTCGTCCTCGCCCTCGGCCGCGGCGGCCGCCGCCTCCTCGGGATGGAGCAGCGCCTCGAGGTCGATCGGGCGAATCGGAATCAGGACGCGGCGGACGAAGGGGCCAAACGTCGGAGGCTCGCTCGCGGCGCCCGCCGCGGTCGGCGGAGCAGCCGTCGCGCTCGGCGGCGGCAGCATCGAGACCTCGATCTCCGCGGCGATGGGAAGCTCGCTCGAATCCGTGAGCTGCGAGGAGTCCCAGGAGGTTTGCCACGTGCCGCTCTCGTCGAGCAGTCGCACGCCGAAGGAGGCGATGCCCGAGGCGAGCACGAGCGCACCAGCACCCTCGTCCGCGGCAACGCTGCGATCGAGGCCCTTGGGCAGCTGCGGCTCGCTCCAGCGCAACACTTCGATCCCCCCATCCTCGGCGGGACGCGCCGAGTAGGCCACGACCGAGACGTCCGACTCATGCCCCTCGGAGGTGCGCGGGGAGGCCGTGCGGGTCATGAACTTGAGCCGGTCTGCGCCAGGACCAGCAGCGCTGGATTCGGCCAGGAAGAGCCAGGGATGCTCCAGCGGATCCGTCTCCTTCGGCTTCTTCACGAGATAGGTCCCCTCGAGGTCGCGAGCGAGGCGGTCGAGGAGGGCGGTTGCACGGCGACCGGCGCGCATCTGGTCGACCGACTCCGAGCTAGCCCGTGAGAGGTCGATGAAGAACGTGATCGCGACGCTGAGCACGAGCGTCGTGAGCACGATCACGGCAAGCATCTCGATCAGCGTGAAGCCACGGCGGCGGCGGACCGTCATTCGTCGTCTCCGCCGAGGCCATTCGGGTCGGTGCCCGTGGGCGTGCTGCTGCGCAGCTGCTGCGCGGGCGCACGGGTGGCTCCCTTCGAGGAGGCACTGCTCGAGGAGTCGCTCTTGAGGGGCTGCTGGCCGTTCTTCGCCGCCGCCGCTGCCGCCTCGGTCGTTTCCTGCGATTGCTGTGCGATTTTCGCGTTCTCGGCAGCGGCCGCCGCTACGAGCTGCGTGATCATCGGGGCGGCTGCGACCATGTCGAGGCCGAAGCTGGTGCGCCGCACGCTCTGCTCCGCATCCCCCTCGGTCCAGGTGACACGCAGGTCGATACGGCGCAGCAAGGACTGCTTCGAGGCGCCGGCCGGGTGCAGCAACGTGCCGCCGTCGCCCTTGCCGGTCTCGTCCTTGGCAGCCTTCGGACGTGCGCCGACGACGCGCTCGAGCCGATTCTTCGCGCGCTTGGAGGCCTTCGTGTCGCCGACGTCGAGGTCGAGAGGCTCGACGACAGTACGCACGACGAACTCATCCGCCTCGCTCTCGGTCTCACCGATCTCGGGGGTTTGCCCGAGCGCCACCTGGGCCTCGATATCCGTGATGCGCTGGTCCGCCAGGAGCGAGGCGCGCAGACGCCGCCCGGCGTCGCCTTCGGCGCGCAGCCCCTGGATCGCCGCCGTTGCGAGGACCGAGTAGACGAGGCCGAGCACGGCCACGGCGGCCATGACCTCGAGCAGGGTGAAGCCAGCGCTTCGCTTGCGCTCAGCTTGCATCGCGCACCATGACTGCCTCATCGAGCGGGGCGAGCTCGAGGGCCACGCGGTGGCCGCTGGTATCCATCAGCACGATCCGGGTCGGCTCGACGGTTCCGTCGCGCTCGAACGTGATCGTGACGGCGCCGCGGTCCACGGAAGCGTCGCCCGCCTCGACGCTGGCGAACTCGATGCCGTCGGTGAGCAGGGCCGTGCGACCGAGCTGCGTCGGCAACGGACGGAAGCTTCGTTCTGCGCCGCGCGGGGGCTTCAGGTCCAGGTTCTTCTCGCCCGAGAGCTCGGCGTCGAGGTCCGGCGGCGGAGCCTCGAGGCCCTCCGCTTCGGCGTCCGTGACGAGCCATTCGACGCGGTAGGCGGCTCCGTCGAGGTCGAGGAAGAGGCGGTGCGGCACGGCCGTCATCACCGTGCGCTGCCGCGCGAACTCGAGATCATTGGCGAGGTGATTCGCCTGATCGCGAAGCTGGACGGCGCTGCGCGCCCCGACGGCTGGGAGCACGAGCGAGGCCACGAGGCCCATGATCAGGACCACGGCGAGCATCTCGAGCAGCGTGAAGCCCGAGGCGGCCGCCTGCAGCGCGACCGGCTGGGGCGCCGCCGTCCGCGGCGCCCGCTTGCTCGATACCCGCCGCGGCTGCACCTATCCCCTCCCGGCCTCGTCGCTGGCCCAGTTGCCGAGGTCCGCGTTGTTGTCGTCGCCGCCGGGCTTGCCGTCGGCGCCGAAGCGCCAGAGATCGAGCGAGTAGGTGTTGTGCTCGCCAGGAGAGCGGTACTGGTAGGGCTCGCCCCACGGATCCTTCGGGACCACTCCGCCCTGCAGGTAGCCTTCGGGGCGGTAGCTCTTCGGCTGCGGGTCGCCGCTCGGCTTGCGCACGAGCGCCTGCAGACCCTGCTCGCTGCTCGGGTAGCGTGCGTTGTCGAGACGATAGAACTCGAGAGCGCTCTCGAGCTG
>CAYGXT010000533.1:0-2575 GCA_964353695.1 uncultured Myxococcaceae bacterium | reverse complement strand
CTGGGATGACGCCGACCGCTGGCTGCGCAATTGCTTTACGGAGTTCCAACTGACCCCGGAAAAAGGGGACCAACTCGCCCGGGCGGCGCAGACGCTGCCCTTGCAGCCGGTTCGTTACAATGAGACTGCGGACCGGGTCATTGAGCGCAACGTCGGGGCGTTCGCCGGCTGGCCGGGGGTTAACGAGTGGGTCCACCGGATCGGCATCCAGCACTGCCACCGCTGCGGCCTCCGCGTGCAGGGGCAGAGCGCCGAGCAGATCGCACGCGAGCTCGGCGCCCTGCCCACTGGCGCGCGCCTCTGGCTGCTCGCGCCCCTGCTCGTGAACCGCAAGGGAGAGCATCGCGAGCTGCTCGAGGACGCGCGCCGGCAGGGCTTCGTGCGCCTGCGCGTGGACGGCGAGATCCGCGAGAGCGAGGGCCTCGAGGCCCTCGACAAGCGGCGCAAGCACATGCTCGAGGCCGTGATCGACCGCCTCGTGATGAAGCCGGGCCTCGAGGGCCGCCTCACGGGCTCGGTCGAGACGGCCCTGCGCGTAGGCGGGAGCAGCCTCATCGCCGTCACGGAAGGCACGGGAGGCCAGGAGCGCATCTACTCCGAGAAGCTCGCCTGCTCACCCTGCGGACTCTCGTTCCCAGAACTCACGCCCCAGGGCTTCTCCTTCAACAGCCCCCAGGGCATGTGTCACGACTGCAACGGCCTCGGCTCTCGGGTCGAGATCGATCCCGAGCTGGTGGTGCCCGATCCCTCGCTCACTCTCGACGAGGGCGCTCTGAAGCCGTGGGGCAGCGGGCTCTCGACGAAGTCGAGCTGGTCCGCACTGCGGACGCAGGTGCTGCGGCAGCTCGGCGTCCCCTTCGACGTACCGTGGCGGAAGCTGCCCAAGAAGCTGCAGGAGCAGATCCTACACGGTGCGGGTGAGCGCGAGTTCAAGGTGCGCTGGAAAGGCAAGGGCGGAGGCAGTGCGATCTTCAACATGACCTGGGAGGGTGCGCTGCCACGTCTGATGCGCCGATTCAAGGAGACCAGCTCCGATCGCTCCAAGAAATGGTATGCCCAGTTCTTGGGCGACACGCGCTGCACCAGCTGCAACAGCATGCGTCTTCGTGCCGAGAGCGCGGCCGTGCGCGTCGGGGGGAAGACCATCGTCGAGCTCTCGGCCCTCACCATCGACGGAGCCAGACATTTTTTCGCGCAGATCCAGCTCGAGGGCGCGGCACGCGAGATTGCGGCGGAGCTGCTCAAAGAAATCCGCAGCCGCCTCGACTTCCTGGCCGCCGTGGGCCTGTCCTACCTCTCCCTCGACCGCGCGGGCCCGACACTTTCGGGTGGTGAATCCCAACGCATCCGGCTCGCGAGCCAGGTGGGCTCGGAGCTCACGGGCGTGATCTATATCCTCGACGAGCCCTCCATCGGCCTGCACCAACGCGACAACCGGCGGCTGCTCGATACGCTCGAACACCTGCGCGACATCGGAAACACCGTGGTGGTGGTCGAGCACGACGAGGAGACGATCCGCAGTGCCGATCACGTGATCGACTTCGGCCCGGGTGCGGGCGTCGCAGGCGGCCGAATCGTCCACTCGGGCACGCCGGCCTCGCTCCAGCGCTGCAAGGAGTCGCTCACGGGCGCCTACCTCTCGGGACGCCTCGCCATCCCCGTCCCGTCGGAGCGCCGCCGCGCCAGCGGCGCCCTCAAGCTCGAGGGGGCGGGGGAGAACAATCTGAAGGATGTGAGCGTCGAGCTTCCGCTCGGTGTGCTGGTAACGGTGACTGGCGTCTCCGGCGCCGGGAAGTCCACGCTGGTGAACGACGTGCTGTATCCCGCCCTCGCGCGAAAATACCATGCGGCAACGCGCAGGATCGGCCTCCACACGGCGCTCTCGGGGCTCGAGCAGCTCGACAAGGTGATCGCCATCGACCAGCGGCCCATCGGGCGCACGCCGCGCAGCAACCCCGTCACCTACATCAAGGTCTTCGACGAGATCCGCGGCTTCTTCGCACAGCTCCCCGAGGCGCGGGTGCAGGGCTACGGGCCCGGACGCTTCTCCTTCAACGTGAAAGGCGGGCGCTGCGAGGCCTGTCAGGGAGACGGCGTACGGCAGATCGAGATGCACTTCCTGCCCGACGTCTTCGTGAAGTGCGAGCAATGCCAGGGCCGGCGCTTCAACGAGGCGACGCTGCAGGTGCGGTTCAAGGGCAAGAGCATCGCCGACGTACTCGAGCTCACGGTACGCGAGGCGGCGGAGCTGTTCTCGGCGTTCCCTAGGATCCGCAGCGCGCTCGCGCTGCTGATCGACGTGGGTCTCGACTACCTCCCGCTCGGGCAGCCTTCCCCAACGCTCTCGGGCGGAGAGGCGCAGCGCATCAAGCTCGCGCGCGAGCTCTCGCGGCGGGCCACGGGGCGCACCCTCTACATCCTCGACGAGCCCACCACGGGCCTGCACTTCGACGACGTACGCAAGCTGCTCGGCGTGCTTGCGCGCCTGGTGGATGCCGGAAACAGCGTGGTCGTGATCGAGCACAATCTCGACGTGATCAAGACCGCCGACTGGGTGATCGATCTGGGACCCGAG
>CAYGXT010000532.1:0-2576 GCA_964353695.1 uncultured Myxococcaceae bacterium | reverse complement strand
GGCGCGCTCCGGAGCGCCGAGGCGACCGTGTACCAGATCCACGCGCGCACCGGGAAGCGACGCTGCGATCTTCTCCGCCGACTCCGTCGCAGCGCGCAGGTCCGTCTTCTCCGACTCCTCCACCAGCGGATAGACGACGTAGGCCTGCTCGCCTCGGGCGAGCGTGCGCCGCAGAAGGTCGAGCACGCGCCGTCCCTCGCCGGGCCGGAGCACGTCGGTCGTCAACGGCATTCGCCCGGGTGGAAGCTCGTCGATCACCGAGACGTCGAGATCGCCGTACAGGGTCAGCGCGAGCGTGCGCGGGATCGGCGTCGCCGTCATCACGAGCAGATGCGGCAGCCTTCCCTCGGCATCGCGGGCGAGCAGGGCCTGGCGCTGCAACACGCCGAAGCGGTGCTGCTCGTCCACGACGGCGAGGCCGAGCCGCGCAAAGCAGACATCCGCCGCGAGCAGCGCATGGGTACCGACGATCAGATCGATCTCGCCGGAGGCAAGGGCCTCGCGCACGGCCTGCGCCTGGGCGCGAGGAAGCGACGCCGTCAGCCCTGCGATGCGAAGCGCGGTCGCCGCACCGCCGCCGGCGGCCAGGCGTTGCAGCGTTCGTTCGTGCTGCTCGGCCAGCAGCTCAGTCGGAGCCATCAGCGCCGTTTGATACGCGTTCGCGGCCGCGCGCACGGCAGCCAGAAAAGCCACCGCCGTCTTTCCGCTCCCAACGTCTCCCTGGAGCAAACGGTGCATGGGATGGGGGAGCGTGAGGTCGGCCTCGATCTCGGCCACGACGCGGGTCTGCGCACCCGTCAATCGGAATGGCAGCGCCGCGGCCGCTGCTTGCACGCGCTCGGCCCCCTGCGCGAGAGCAATCCCGGGCTCGCGCTGTCGTCCCGCACGCCGCGCCTCGAGGCCAAGCTGTAGCAGGAAGAGCTCCTCCAGCACCAGCCGCTGATGGGCAGGGGAGCGGCGGCTCGCGTAGGTCTCGAGCTGTGCGTCGAGATCTGGCTCGTGCACCGTGCGCAGGGCCGTCGCGACGCCGGGCAGACCCCGCCCACGCACGAGCGTCTCCGGCAGCAAGCCCTCCACGACGTCGGCGCAGGCCGAAACGGCCGCCTCCACCAGGCGCCGGAGCGTCCGCGGCGGAACTCCCTCGACCGAGGCGTAGATCGGCACGATGCGGCGCAGGCTGTCCGGCGGCGGCGCGGAGGCGGGGGCGTTCGCCGGTGCGGCCTTTCCCTCCGCGGCGGCCTCCTGCACCCCTTCGTCGAGGAGCTCGATCTCGGGATGCAGCAGCTCCTTCGCGAAGCGGTAGCGCCGCACGTCGCCGGTCACGAGCAGAGTCGCACCCTTGCGCAGGCGCTCGCGCATCTGCTCGCCACCGTGGAACCACTTGAGGTTGACGCTGTCCGTCTCGTCGGCGACGACGGCCTGAAACGTGCGCTGCATACGCCCCCGCGCGCGCGTCACGCTGAAGTCTGCGGCCAGCACCCGCGCTACGAAGGTCGCGCGGAGGCCGACCTCGAGCGACCCCACCGACACCAGACTGCGACGGTCGTCATAGCGCGAGGGCAGCAGAAACAGCAAATCTGCGAGGGTCCGCAGGCCCCGCTTCGCCAAGGTCTCGGCCCGGCGAGACCCAACGCCGGGCAGCGTCGTCAGCGGAAGCTCGAGAACGGACTCCCACCAGCCGGGCGAAACGAGAGGCTCGAGCTCCGCCAGCGCTCGCTTCACGGCGTCGCGCAGCGCCGCGTCTTCCTTCCCCTCCGCGAAGAGGGTTGCGACAGCTTGGAATCGCCGTCGCGCATCGGGCGGGATCGCCAATGACGTCGCGTGCTCCGCTGCCGTGCGCACGCTCGGCCCCAGGCCGCGTAGCCGCGGCAGGTGCGCGAAGTCGTCACGGGCCGCGAACTCGAGGGGCCGCCGCACGGCCTCGAGCGCCTCGGCGAAGGGGCTGGAAGGCACGCGGGGATGGTCCGATCCCGCAGCGCGCCCTGCAACCCTTTGACCCTGCGGCCGCCTCGGTGCCTGCGCCGGCGCTTCAGGCCCCGTGGATCTCTTGCAGCGACCGCACCCCGATCGATTCGAGACGCAGGGCCCGGATGCCGCCAACCGCGGCCCGCACGCCTGCCACCGTCGTGAAGTAGGGCAAGCCGCGCTGGATCGCCGCGCGGCGCATGGAGAAGGAGTCGCGTACCGAAACGGGATCGGCGCCCACGGTATTCATCACCAGGCTCACGTCGCCACTCTCGATCCGCTCGACCACGTCCGGACTGCCCTGCCCCACCTTTGGCACGGTCTCCACGGCGATGCCCGCCGCCGCAAGATCGCGGGCCGTCCCCACGGTGGCGAGCACGCTAAAACCGTTTGCCGCGAGCTCTCGCACCGCATCCGTGATACGCGGCCGGTCGATCTCCTTCACCGAGACCAGGACGCTGCCGCTGGTCGGAAGCGAGTTTCCCGCCTGGATCTGGGACTTCGCGTAGGCCCGGCCGAAATCGGAGTCGATGCCCATCACCTCGCCCGTGCTCCGCATCTCGGGGCCGAGCAACACATCCACGCCCGGAAATTTCACGAACGGGAAGACG
>CAYGXT010000531.1:0-2578 GCA_964353695.1 uncultured Myxococcaceae bacterium | reverse complement strand
CGGCAAAGCATTGCGCGATGGCCATCCAGTGGCGGGCGGTCTCTCCGACGACCTCGAGGGCGGTGTCGGCAACGTTTCGGCCCTGGGTGACGACGTGGCAGAAGTCGATGGCGTTGCCCGCGACCCGGCTCTCGTCATCCGGCTCGTTCCACTCCCAGATCGCGCCCGAGGGCGCGACGAGTCGCACATAGGGCGGCGGGCCAGGCGGCGCGAGCCCGCGATTTACGAAGGTCCAGCCGAAGGTCTTCACCCCGAGTACCGCGATGTTCTTGATCCTATCCGTATGCATTCGCGGAACCCGCATCAAGTCGTAGACGTCCTGGCCGTGGGCCCAGGTCTCCATGTAGCGAGCCGTCGTAAACATCCTCACACCCATGTCGGGGCCGAACCAGGGCAGGCGTCGCGACGGATCGGATGCCCCGAGCTGCTGCGCCATCTCATGACAGGTCGTGCGCCAGGTCTCCAGCAGCTCGGCATTGCCGAGGTGACCGAGCTTCTCGCGCGTGACCTCGGCGCCGCTGCGCCCCGTGGCCACGGCCTGGATCACCGCCTTTCGCTCCGCGGCGAAGGCTTCTGCATCCGTCAGCGAGAGCAGCGAGACCCGGTCGAAGAAGTGCAGATGGGCCAGCACATCCCAGGGCGTCCAGCGCAAGAAAGGAGTCTGCCGGCTCCAATCCTTCTCGCCGAGCGTGCCGAGAAAACTGTGGAGGGCGTCCGCCTCCGCGATCAGGTCGAGGCTCTCTTGCAACATCGCAGATCTCCTGGCTAGAAGCCCAGCTGCTTCGCGAGGTAGTGCATCATCGTCTCGTCGGAGCCGCCACCGATGCTGATGAGACGCGAATCCACGAAGGCGCGGCCCGCGAGGCTCTCCTTCATGTAGCCGTAGCCGCCATGAAACTGGATGCACTCGTCGGCGACGCGGCGTGAAACGCGGCCGCAGAAGAGCTTCGCGGCGGTGATGAGCCGAGTCGCGTCGACGCCGCTTACCCTCTGCTCTACGCACGCCCGGGTCAGCTCCTTCGCGGCCGCAAGATCGGTCCAGAGCTCGACCATCTTGAACTGGGTGTTCTGCATCTTCGAGAGCGGCTTGCCGAACAAGACCCGCTGCTCGGTCCACTTCTTCGTCTCTTCCCATAGCTGCTCGGAGCCCGCGATCGAGCTGACGCAGCCCACGAGCCGCTCATCCTGGAACTGCATCATCTGTTGCTGGAAGCCGCGACCGACCTCGCCGATGGTGTTCGCGAGGGGAACGCGGAGGTCTTCGAAGAAGAGCTGGCCGGTGTCCGAGCCCCAATTTCCGATCTTTTCGAGCAGGTCGTACCGGAAGCCAGGAAGGTTCGTCGGCACGACGATCTGCGAGAAGCCGCCGTAGCCGGCCTTGGGATCGGTCACGGCCAGCAGGCAGAGCCAGTCCGCCGTGGCTGCATTGGTGATGTAGGTCTTCGAGCCGTTGATCACCCAGTCGTTGCCGTCACGAACGGCCCGCGTCTTGATGCCGGCGACGTCGGAGCCGGCGTCGGGCTCGGTGACGGCGATGGCAGTCACCATCTCGCCCGCGATCGCGGGCACGAGGTACTCGCGCTTGAGCGCCTCGCTGCCGAATTCGTGGAGCGACGGAGTGGCCATGTCCGTCTGGACGCAGATGCCCATGGTGACGCCGGCGTTGTCGGACCGGCCCAGCTCCTCGAACATCACGGCTGTGTAGGACCAGTCGAGGCCGGCACCGCCGTAGGCGGGGTCGTAACGCAGGCCCAGCATGCCGAGGTCGCCCATCTTCCGATACAGCGCCTTGTCGAAGCGACCCATGGCGTCGAACTCGCGAGCCCGCGGCCGCAGCTCCTCCACGACGAATTTGCGGACGGTCTCGCGAAACTGCGCATGCTCCGGCGTTGCGTAGAGATCCCCTGCCATGTTCTTGCTCCTCAGTCTTCTTCGTCGGCGGCCCAGCTCGGCGCGCGCTTGGTGAGGAAGGCCTTCATGCCCTCGGCGGCCTCCTCGCTCGCAAAGAGCTCTCCCGACAGCCGCGTGGTAAAGGCGAAGGCATCGTTCTGCGTCATGAGCGGCACCTCACGCACGAGGCGCTTGGCGAAGCCGAGGGCCTTCGGTCCGCCTTTGCGCAGGTCGGCCAGCACTTCCTCGATGGCGGCATCGAGCTGCTCTCTGGGCACGGCGCGGCTGATGAGGCCGAGCTCGGCGGCGCGGCTCGCAGGGAAGCGGTGGCCACGCAGAAAGGCCTCCATCGCCTCGCCGGGCCGCATCTTGGGCAGGCAGACCACGGAGATGATCGCCGGCACGACGCCCAGCCGGACTTCTGTGAAACCGAACTTCACGTCGTCGGCGGCGATCGCGATGTCGAGAGCTGCCACCAGGCCATTGCCTCCCCCCATCACATGGCCGGCGATGCGTCCGAGGACGGGCGTGGGCGAGGTCTGGATCTCTTGGAACAGCTCCGCGAGACCACCGGAGCTCGACGCGCGGCCGGAGGCGCCGCTGCTCTCCTTCACGCCGCTGCGCTCCTTCAGGTTGGCGCCGGCGCAGAAGGTCGAGCCCTCGTTGGTGACGACGAGCGCGCGCAGGC
>CAYGXT010000530.1:0-2583 GCA_964353695.1 uncultured Myxococcaceae bacterium | reverse complement strand
GCAGCGTGTCGACGTCGAGGTCGTTGGTCGGCTCGTCGAGCAGCAGCACGTTGCCACCGCTCTTCAGCAGCTTCGCGAGGTGAAGCCGGTTTCGCTCTCCTCCCGACAGCGATTCCACGAGCTTCTGCTGCTCGGGACCCTTGAAGCCGAAGGAGCCGAGGTAGGCCCGCGATTGCATCTCGCGCCGGCCGATCTTCATCACCTGCTCGCCGCCGCTCACCTCTTCCCACACCGTCTTCTTCCCATCGAGCCCGCGCGACTGGTCTACGTAGGCGAGCTGTACGGTCTCGCCGAGGCGCAGCGTCCCGGCGTCGGGCTTCTCCTCACCGACGAACATGCGAAAGAGCGTGGTCTTACCGGCGCCGTTGGCGCCGATCACGCCGACGATGCCGCCGGGCGGAAGCGAGAAGCTGAGCTCGTCGATCAGCAGCCGATCCCCGTACGCCTTGCGGAGCTTCTCGGTCTGGATCACGAGATCGCCGAGGCGCGGTCCGGGCGGGATCGTGATCTCCACCGTCTCCGGCAGCCGCTGCTGCTCTTGCTCCACCAGCTGCTCGTACGCCTTCACGCGGGCCTTGCTCTTGGCCTGCCGCGCACGCGGTGACATCCGGACCCATTCGAGCTCACGAGCCAGCGTACGCTGGCGCGCCGAGGTCTGCTTCTCTTCCTGCGACAGACGCTGCTGCTTCTGCTCCAGCCAGGAGGAGTAGTTACCCTGCCACGGAATCCCGCGGCCTCGGTCGAGCTCGAGGATCCAGCCCGCCACGTTGTCGAGAAAGTACCGATCATGGGTGATGGCCACGACGGTGCCGGGGTACTCCTGCAAGAAGTGCTCGAGCCACGCGACGCTCTCGGCGTCGAGGTGATTCGTGGGCTCGTCGAGGAGCAGCACGTCGGGCTTCGAGAGCAGGAGACGGCAGAGCGCCACGCGGCGCTTCTCTCCGCCCGAGATCTTCGCCACCTCGGCGTCGCTCGGCGGCAGGCGCAGGGCGTCCATGGCGATCTCGAGCGTGCGGTCGAGCTCCCAGGCGCCCGCCGCATCGATCTTGTCCTGGAGCCGGCCCTGCTCCTCTAGCAGCGCGTTCATCTCGTCGTCCTCGAGGGGCTCGGAGAACTTCGCGCTGATCTCCTCGAAGCGGTGGAGCAGCGCTCGCGTCTCGGCCACGCCCTCTTCGACGTTGCCAAGCACATCCTTCGAAGGGTCGAGCTCGGGCTCCTGGGGCAGGTAGCCGATGCGGATGCGGTCGGCCGGATGCGCCTCGCCGAGATAGTCTTTGTCGACACCGGCCATGATGCGCAGGAGGGTGCTCTTGCCTGAACCGTTTGCCCCGATGACGCCGATCTTCGCCCCGGGTAGGAAGGACAGCGTGATGCCGTCGAGGATCACACGATCGGGCGGAACCACGCGGCGCAGATCCCGTAGCGTGAAGACGAACTGATGGGCCAAGGGCCTCCTCCTGCAGCAACTGGCATGGATTGGAAGCAGGGCAGTGTACCCGGGCTGGGAGGGAACGCGAGATGGCGCCGTCTCGCGTGGGCTGCAGCCACCGTGCTGGCGGCAGCACCGGCCCCGGGGCGGGCAGCAGCGTCGCATCCCGAAGTCGCCATCCTCGTGAGCCAGGCGGTGCCGATCTCGCGGGCGATCGCAGTGTACTACCGCGCACAGCGCGGCGTTCCGGCCGAGAACGTCATCCGACTCGACCTTCCACTCCCCGACCCGACGCTTTCGACGAACCTGCACGAGAGCATCTCCCGCGCCGACTTCGTGGCGCGCATTCGCGATCCCGTGCTCGCCGCGCTCGAAGCGCGAGGCCTGCGTGACCGCGTGCGGATCCTCGTCACGACCAAGGGCCTTCCGCTGCGCGTGCTCCCCGATGCAGGGGTCGGAAACGAGATCCTGCGCCGCGACACCGGAGCCTCGCTCGAGGCGGAGCTCGCCCTGCTCGGATCGGGTCTGGAGGGAAGCGCGGGGGTCGAGGGCTCGCGCAACCCGTACTTCCGCTCGGGGGAGAGCTTCGATGCGTTTCGTGCCGCGCATCCGGAGGCAGCGCTCCGCTACCTGGTGGCACGCCTCGACGGCTACCAGACGCCGCTTGACCGCGAGAGCGGCGTGCCCAGGGACGTGAAGGCGCTGATCGATCGGGCCGCAGCGTCGGCTGCCGGTGGCCTGTTCGTGGTGGACGAGCATCCAGGCATGCCGGCCCATCTCGACGCTGCGAACCGTGCCTGGCTCCTTCCGGCCGCTGCTCGACTTGGCGCGCTCGGCGTGCCGCTCCTGCACGATCGCGAGCGCAGCATGGTCAGCGGCGCACAAGGCATCGCCGGCTACGCCTCCTGGGGCAGCAACGATCCGGATCACGGGCCCCCACCTTTCTACGGTGCCCTGCGACTTCCCGACGGCTCCGCACTGCGCATTCCGGGAGCCTTCGCGCCGGGAGCCATCAGCGTCGATCTCGTCAGCACCAACGCGCGCTCGCTGCTGTCTCCCACGCGCTACGGGCAGTCGTTGGTGGCCGATCTGGTTCGGCTCGGCGTTGCGGGCGCGGCGGCTCGTGTCGCCGGCGCGGGATCACCCGCGCCGGC
>CAYGXT010000529.1:0-2584 GCA_964353695.1 uncultured Myxococcaceae bacterium | reverse complement strand
CAGGGTGCCGTGGAGCTCGAGCCGCGGCGGCTCGTCCATGACGTGCTTGCCCTTCTGGTAGCGATGGACGGTGTTGGCGAGCTCGCCGCGCTCGAGCAACAGATGCGAGAGCCCGCGCGCTGCGGCCTGTGCGCCGGCAGCGAGGCCGGCAGGACCGCTTCCGACGATCACGACCTCAAAGCGATCGTTCAAAGCGTCCCGCCCCCCTCGCTGGCGCGCCCGGCTCGACGCCGCGAGTCAGTCTACCGGAATGTCCAGAGTTCAGGGTCCGCGATGCACGCCACAGTCCTGCGCCAGAAGGCCGTGCAGGCGCTGGATCGAGCCGTCGCTCAGCCACTCGGGGGCGAGCCCGGACTCAGGCCCCCCCCCGGCGCAGAAGAGCCGATTGCCGGCGATGTGGAGCGTCTCGAGCCTGGTTAGCGCATCCAGCGAGCGCGGGAGCGCTGCCAGCCGCTGCTGTGCAGGATCTGCGCTCCCGGAATGGCTCACGTTGAGGACGCGGAGCCGCGGCAGCAGACCGATCGCTTCGGGGAGCTCCACAAGCGGGTTGTCGTTAGCATGAAGCTCCTCCAGCGAGCCGAGGCCGTCGATGCTGGGCGGGAGCTCGCGCAGCGCGTTCTCGCCGACGACGGGCTCCCGCAGCGAGTGCAGTGAGCCGATCGTCTCCGGTAGCGCCTCGAGCCCGTTGCGGTGAAGCCTCAATGCGCGCAGGCCGCGCAGCTCGCCGATCGCATCGGGCAGCGTCGCCAGCCGATTCGTGTTCAGGTCGAGCTCCTCGAGCGCGTCCAGATCGCCAATGCTGGGAGGCAGCGAGCGAAGGCCGTAGCCGAAGGAGCCGTAGCGATCCTCCCCCGTGAGCAGCGCCACCAGCCGTCCGCCCCGCCAGCGCTGCATTCCGACCTCGAGAGGCCCCAGCACGCCATCGCCGTCGCCCTGGTCGGTCGTCGAGCTCGACTCGCCGAGGCCGTTCGCCGCGATCAGCTCGGCCAGGGCCCGCAGGTCCCGGGGATCGAGCGTGAAAGGAGGAGGCCTGGGGTCGCGGTTGGTCCATTCCAGGCCGTGCGCTGCTCCTGCCCCGTCCGGCTCCTGTCCACGGTCGCCCTGGGAGGTGGGGGCAGAGCCAGGCCCAGGCGGGGGGCGGAGTGCCGGAAGCGGAAGGGCAGGCAGGGCCGCACGGGCGGGTAGGGAACCTGCCTGCGTTTCCCTATCTCCCTCTGGCGACGCTCCAGCCGCGACGGCGGGGGATGCCGGGAGAGCAATGGGTGGTTCTTGCATCAGTCCAGGCCGTCCCGCGACCACCACTCCCGCCGCCAGGGCAAGGAAAGAGAATGCGCGCAATCGCGCCCGCTCCGGATTATGCTGCCCGCGCAATTTCACCGCTGACGGACATCATCCCGGCGCCACATCGCGCGAGCAAGGGGGAATACGCAATGCGCGCAGGGCTCTTGATCGGTGTCACTGCATGCCTTCTGGCCGGACTGCCGGCCGCGGCCCAGGCCCCTTCCGTGCAGGAGCAACGGCGTCCAGCGCAGACCCTGCGCGAGGCCGAGCGGGCCCAGCAGGCGTCGCAGGCAGCGGAGAAGCTCCGCCCTCTCGAGCCCGGCGATAAGGTCACCTACCAGGACATCCTCAAGAACCCGGACAACATCGAGCTCAACTACCTCTACGCCCAGTCACAGGTGGCGGCGGGAGAGCTACGCGGCGCGGCCGCCACGCTCGAGCGCATTCTCCTGCTCTCGCCGGGCCTCGCGCGCGTGCGCCTGCTCTACGCGGTCGTACTGTTCCGGCTCGACAACCTCAGCGAGTCGGAGCGTGAGTTCCGCGCCGTGAGCCAGCTCCCCATGGCCGAAAGCCTCCGAGAGGAGGTGGATCACTACCTGGAGGAGATCGCAAACCGGCGCAAGGTGACGCGCGTTGCCGGCACGGCGGGTCTCGGGATGCAGTGGGACAGCAACCGCAACGCGGGGCCCGACTCGGGAGACGTGCTCTTCTTCGATACGCCCTTCACCCTGGTGGAGGGCAAGAAGCAAGGCGACTTCAGCGGTCTCATGCTCGCGGGCGTGCGTGCGCAACACGATCTCGGCTACGACGCAGGGCATATGCTGATCGGTGCGGCACAGCTCTTCGGACAGAAGCAGGTCGACGTGACGAACCTCGATCTGGGAGCCTTCTCCGGCGAGGCCGGCGGTCTTTACCGAGCACCCTGGGTGGACATTCAGCCGAGCCTCTACACGACCTACCTGAATCTCGCGGGAGAGAGCTATGTCACGACGGTGGGCACCGGCGTGCGCGCGAGTCACCGTTTCTCCCAGGCGCTCGAGGTCGCAGGACGCTTCCGTTTCGACTACGAGTTCTTTGAAAATCTAGAGAACAGCCCCTTCACTGATCAGCGCACGGGTGGCCGCTACGAGGGCGGCCTCGGCTTGTCCTGGACTCCCTTGCCGATGTTGCGCATCGATGCCGGGGCGGGGTTCGTCGACAAGCAGGCCGACCAGGACTACTATACATATGTCGGGCCGCAGGCCGTGCTGGGGACGACCTGGCTGCTCGGCCAGGGTCAGTTCCTGCTCTCGACCTTCTTCTT
>CAYGXT010000528.1:0-2602 GCA_964353695.1 uncultured Myxococcaceae bacterium | reverse complement strand
CCCTGGCCCGTGGTTTCGATGTTCGGTCTCGAGATCGGCAACGCCGGCGTGGCGGCCCTGCTCGGCATGCTCGGCCTCGACCTCGCCGCGACCGACCTGCTCCGACAGCGGCGCTACGCCCGTGGAATCGTCTGCGCGCTGCTCTCGCTGGTGATCCCGATCTGGATCTTCGGCCTCGGCCTCGGCCTCGGCACGGGTCTGCTGGCGCTGGTGCTCGCGGCCGCCGCCGTTCAGCTCTGGCTTGCACGCGACACCGATGCAGCCGCGGGCGGCCTGGCCACGCTGATGCCGGCCGCACGTTCGGTCACGCTCGGCGCTGTACTCGTCGCGCTGCCGATCCTCGGCGGGCAGCTTCTGGTAGCGCGCGACTACGACGTCACGCGCAATACGCAGGCGAAGCGGATCCTCGACGCTCTCGACGCCTACTATGCGCGCCAGTCCATCTATCCCGACGACCTCGCCGACCTCGTCGCGTCGAAGGATCTCGAAGCCATCCCCGAGCCCCAGATCGGCTTCGGCGTCTTCGAGGAGCCGCGCTTCACGTACCAGAGCTTCGGCACCACCTACATGCTCGAGTTCTCCGCACCACGCTGGGTGCAGTGCGCCTACAACCCGCCCTACCCGGACGAGGGCGGCAAGGCGGCCGAGGAGGGCGGCGAGGCCGCCGAGGAAGGCGGTAAGGCGGCCGAGGAGGATGGCGCGGCGGGGAGCTGGTCGTGCCCGCAGAAACCGCCTGAGCTCTGGTAGGAATGGAGACGATCTCCGCGCGCGAGCGCGTCTATCGCGCGCGCCGGATCGGGGCGACCTTCGGGCGCGTCTACCTCGGCATCAAGGCGAACCAGCTGCTGCAGGCCCGCTGGCACCCCGCGGACATGCGAGAGCGCTGGTCGCGCTTCAACCGCAGCAGCGCAGAGGCGATCTACGCCACGGCCATCGATCTGCGCGGCCTGATCCTGAAGGGCTGTCAGTTCCTGGGCTCGCGCAGCGACGTACTGCCCCGCGAGTACATCGAGGTGCTCTCGAAGCTGCAGGATCGCGTGCCGCCGAAATCGTTCGCCGTCGTACGCCACACGGTCGAGGCTGAGCTCGGCCGGCCGCTCGAGGACGTCTTCGAGCACTTCGCGGAGCAGCCGATCGCGTCGGCATCGCTGGCGCAGGTGCACGAGGCGAAGCTTCGTGGCGGAGAGCGGGTGGCGGTGAAGGTGCAGTACCCGGAGGTCGCCGCCCTGGTACGGAGTGATCTCGCAAACCTGCGCCTGCTCTTCCGCGCCGTCGGCGTGATCGAGCGCAACGTCGACCTGATGCCCCTGATCGACGAGCTCGGCAGCTACGTGCCGCTCGAGCTCGACTTCGTCAACGAAGCCGACAACGCCGAGAAGGCCGCACGCCAGCTCGCCGGGCGAAGCGACGTCCGCGTGCCTCGCATCCATCGGGAGCACACGACGAGGCGCCTGCTGGTGATGGAGTTCGTGGACGGCATCAAGATCACGGACGTGGAGAAGCTGCGCGAGGCTGGCGTAGACGTGCAGCGTGTTGCGCAGACGCTGATCGAGACCTATTGCGAGCAGGTGTTGGTCCACGGCTTCTTCCACGCCGACCCGCATCCCGGAAACCTTCTGGTCGAGCCCGGGAGCTCCCGGCTGGTGATGCTCGACTTCGGCCTTGCCAAGGATTTGCCGCCTGGCTTTCGTGAGGCCGTGGTGCAGCTGGTCATCTCGCTGCTGAAGGACGACGCCGACGCGCTGGCTGCGGCACTTTTCGACATGGGCTTCGAGACGCGCAGCGGCGAGCGTGAGGCGCTGGCGCAGGCGGCGCGCTTCTTCCTCGACTTTGCCGCTCGCTTCCGCGCGCAGCCCTTCGCCGACCCTCGCATGTTCGAGCGGCTGGGCGAAGAGATGCCAGAGATGATGCGACAGAACCCGATCGTGAAGGTGCCGGGCCACATCGTGCTGCTCGGCCGCGTGCTCGGCCTGCTCTCCAGCGTGAGCCGCACGCTCGGCTCGCGCGTCGACCTGCTGCGAACGCTCGTGCCCTACGCCATGGGCCAGCGCGGCGCCGCGCCGCCGCCATGAGGCTCCGCCTCGGCCTGGCCCTCGGTGGCGCGAACGACGTCGCGGGCTGGTCGCGCCTCGTCGCCAACGCCGAGCGCGCGGAGGCGCTTGGCCTGCACTCGGTCTGGGTGCCGGAGACGCACTTCCGTACCGGAGCCATGGCCTCCCCGCTGCTGGCTCTTTCCGCCATCGCCGCGCGTACGCGCCGCATCCGGCTCGGCACGACGTCGCTGCTGCTCCCGATCCACCATCCGCTCCGGATCGCCGAAGAGGTGGCGGCTCTCGATGCGCTTTCGGGCGGCCGCGTCGAGCTCGGCCTCGGGCGGGGCTTCGCTCCGGCCGTGCTCCGGACCTTCGGCGTCGAGGCCCGCGACAAGCGCGACCGCTTCGACGACGCGCTGGCCGCCATCCTCGCCGCGTGGGAAGCGGCGGAGCGGGAGGGCCCCGGCCCTCGCCCTGCCCTGCGTCCCGTGCAGAGCCCCCATCCCCCCCTTCTCGTTGCAGCCTTCGGACATAAGGGACTGCTCCAGGCCGCACGCCACGGCCTGCCC
>CAYGXT010000527.1:0-2606 GCA_964353695.1 uncultured Myxococcaceae bacterium | reverse complement strand
TGTCTTGTCCCAGCTCGGGGCCGAGGCTCTCGACCCGGCCCGGCGTCTTCGAGAGGCCGATCGGAAGGCCGCGGATGTTGACCTGCCGCTTCACCTCCTCGCAGTACGTCTCGAGCAGGTACTCGTTGGCCCACGCCTGCGGATCTTCGGCGAGGTCGCGCAGCGTTCCGATCGGGCTCGCCGCGAGGCCTTCCGCCCGAAGCCGCGCCGTCCAGTCGTCGGCCGTACGCGCCCGAAAGACCGCATCGAGGGCATCGACCAGCGCGCTGGCATGCTCGCGCCGCTTCTGCGCCGATTCGAAGCGGGCATCACGGGCCAGCGGCGGATCGCCGAGCGCGCGGCGAAGGCGCGCGAAACTCTGCTCTTGGTTCGGCACGCATACGAAGAGCCAGCGGTCTTGTGCCGCGTACGTGTTCCAGAGCGGATTGTCGGGTTTGCGGCGCGACCGCTGCCGCGAATAACGCTCGTCGCCCGTCGCGAGATAGGCCTGAAGGGTCGGCGCCGCCAGCAGGAGCTGCGCACCGTAGAGAGAGGCGTCGACAATCTGCCCCTTGCCGGTGCTCCGCCGCTGCTGAAGGGCGATGAGGATTCCGAGCGCCGCGAGAAGCCCCCCGTACGCATCGCCGGATCCCATTCCGAGGTAGATCGGCGGCTCGCCGGGCTCACCGAGGCGGCTCATCAGCCCCGTCAGCGCCTGCACGGTCATGTCGAAAGCGGGCTTGGTCGTCGTGGCCCGGCGCCCGTAGCCGCTGGTGATCGCATAGATCAGGCGCGGATTGACCGCGCGAAGCTCGTCGTACGTCAGCCCCCACGCGGCCAAATTTTCGGCGGCGAGGTTCGAGAGAAAGACGTCCGACTGTGCGGCCAGCCGGTAGAGGATCTCGCGCCCCTTGGATTGCTTGAGATCGACCGCGAGGCTCTTCTTGTTGCGGTTGATGACTAGAAAGTACTGGTTCCAGTCTCCTACGGGCAGCGCCTTGATGCTGCGCACGCCGCGCCCCTGATCCCCTCCCTTGGGACGCTCGACGTGGATGACCTCGGCTCCGAAGTCCGCGAGATGCTGCGCTGCGACGGGGCCTTGGAACCAGACCGTGAGATCGATGACCCGGATTCCCTCGAGTGCCGCGCCCATGCTCCTCTCCCTCCCCTACGCCACGACGCCCTGCACCCGGAGCTCGGCGATCCGATCCTCGTCGATGCCGAGCCAGTCGTGCAGAACCTCCCCCGTATGTTGACCGACGCAGGGAGCGAGCCGATCCAGCCCCGGGGTTCCATCCGAAAGGAAGACGGGAAAGCCGAGCATCTTGACGCGGCCGAGGCTCGCATGGTCGAGGTCGAGGAGATAGCGATTGCGGTAGACCGATTCGTCGTTCGCTGGAAACGAGTATTCCTCGATCACGTCGGCCGAGAGCTGATTCCGGTCGAAGGCGGCACGCCAGTGGGCGGCCGGATGCTCTCCAAACGCTCGCTCGAGCACCTGCATCAGCTCGAGGCGGTTCACCTCGCAGCGCTTCTCGTGGCTGTCGAAGCGGGCATCCTGCGGGTCGATTCCGACCAGCGGCGCGAACCCTGGCCACCAGCGGTCGGTGTCGGGCATCGTGAGCGTGACCCACTTGCCATCCGCGGCCGGATACATCGTGCCGCTCATCGGATTGCCCATGTCGAGCCGTGACACCGGAGCCAGCAGCCTCTCCCCGCCGATCGCGAGATAGGCCTGCAGGTCGAGGCTCGCTCCGTACATGTTTCCGCCGAGCAGCGAGACATCCACGATCTGTCCCTCCCCCGACTCGGCGCGGTGGTGCAGCGCCGCAAGAACGCCGAGGGCGAGCATCACCGCGGTATACATCGAGCCGTGGCCCGGGTAGACGGGCGGCAGTCCCGGCTGCGGCAGGATCGGCATCAGGCCGGTGCGCGCCGCCGCGAGCTCGTCGATCGCGGGGAGATCGCAGTCGGGGCCCTTCGGACCGAAGCCGGTGCCCCGCGCATAAATCAGGTCAGGCCGCAGCACGGCCAGCGTCTCGTAGTCCCAGCGTCGTTCGGCGACCTCGGCCAACGGTCGATCGATGGCGACCACGTCCGCCCGCCGCAAGAGCCCTTCCAGGATCTCGCGCCCTTCGGGACAGCGGTCGTTTACAGCGAGGCTCTTCTTGTTCCGGTTCGCGAGCTCCCGCTCCCAGTTCCACGAAGCAGATCCGGCCGCGCCGTCGGGGCTCGACTCGCCCCGCACCGCGGCGTCTTCGACCCGAAGCACTCGCGCCCCGAAGTCCCCGAGCAGCGCGACGCCGAGCGAGCCCCAGAACGACTGCGTGAGATCGAGGACGACGATCCCCTCGAGCGCGCGGCTCATCGCGACCCGGTCCGCCACTTTCGGACGACATCGAGCGTCTTGTCCGCGAACTCGACCTCGTCGGGCAAAGGCCTGCCCAGCCACTCGCGGTAGAAGGTGTCGAGGTCCGGCAGGAATTCGAAGTCGGGAGGACAGCCGCGCGGCACAGCCTCCACCTCGAGCTGGGTTCCACAGCCCGGGCAGGTATATTCGCGGATCTGGATCCAGGAGGGATCCGGCTGCTCCGTGCCGCGGTAGACCTCGCGAAGCTGGCCGGTCA
>CAYGXT010000526.1:0-2615 GCA_964353695.1 uncultured Myxococcaceae bacterium | reverse complement strand
CTGCCTCTATCTGCTCGTCGTGCTGGCGCTGCTGGGCGCACTCGCGGGGCGCGTGGAGAACCCGATCCCGCGACGCGTACTGATCTGGATGGGGCTGCTGCTGACGCAGTACACGATCTCGGCGCTCTTGGCTCCCGACCGCGTGCTCGGCCTGCTCGAGGTCGCGAGCGCCGCACACGCGTTCCTGATCGTATGGATTACGGCGGCACTGTTTCGCCGCGATCTGCTCGGCTGGGTCTTCGGGCTGGTCGCCCTGCAGATGATCGTGCACAGCAGCTTCGCCGTCGCGCAGGGCGTTACGGGCCGCCCCATCGGCGCCGGCTGGCTCGGCGGAAACGCTCAACTCCTCGGAGAGGCGCTCCAGGGCGGCGCCACACGACTACGGCCTGCGGGGCTCTTCCCGCATCCGATCGTGTACGCGACCTCACTCGTGATCACGCTGCCGCTGGTGACCGCCGGCTTCACGATCTGGCGCAGTTTCGGCGTGCGTCTGCTCTGTGGCTTTGCGCTCGCGATCGGCAGCCTCGGCCTCGTGCTCACGCTCTCACGCGGTGCCTGGATCTCGAGCCTGGTGGCGATCGTCGTGCTCGGCGTGCTCGCGCTGCGCTGTCGGCTCGTGGATGCGCGACGGATTCGCGCGATCGTCGCCGCGTGGATGCTGGTCGGCCTCGTGCTCGGTGCTGCCTTCGGGCCTCGCGTCTACGAGCGCATGACGCGGAGCGAAGCCGGCAATGTGAACGTCCGCTTCGATCTCAACCGCATCGCGCTGCGCATGATGGCAGAAAACCCCGTCTTTGGCGCTGGACTCAACAACTTCGTCGAAACCATGGCACCCTTCGATCCGAAGAACGTGAAGTCCTATTTCCCAGCACCGGTTCACAACCTTTACCTGCTGGAGGCAGCGGAGGCCGGAGTGCCTGCGCTCCTGCTCTGGCTGGGCCTCTTCGCGTCCATCCTGTTGACGGGTCTCCATCATCTTCCACGCATGGACGACCCACCGCTGCAGTGGGTCGTGGCGGCTCTCGTTGCGGGGCTGGTCGGCTTCCTCGTGTCGCAGCTCGCAGACTTCAGCCACCGCCTCGAGCCCCTGCGCTCGATGCTCTGGCTGAACGTCGGCCTGCTCTTCGGTGCGTTGCAGGTCAGCCGCGAGCGGCGCCTCGCGGCGCGCCAAACACAGTCGCCGTGAGCGCGGCCGCTGCCAGCGCGCCTCGGAGCTGTGCGCACGAACGGCAGCAGGAGCTGTGGGGAGGCGTCCTCGGCCGCTGCCAGGCGTGTGGCCTCGTCGTCACTTCGCGGGCGCCGAGCTTCGAGTACGCGGAGGACTACTTCGTCGAGGCCGGGAAGGGCTACGACTTCGACTCGCCCTTCGCACGCGCCTTCGATACCGAGCGTTTCGAGAGTGAGCTCGGCGCGCTGGAAGCCCGTGGCCTGCGCGGAAGCGTCCTCGACGTGGGCTGCGCTGTCGGCACGTTCCTCTGCCACGCACAGGCGCGAGGCTGGGAGGTCGCCGGCGTCGAACTCTCCGAGTATGCGCGGCGGCAGGCGAGCCAGCGCCTCGGCATCGACGTGAAGATGTCACTCGACGCATTGCCGGCCGGGCGGCGCTACGACGTGGTCACGCTGCATCACGTGCTCGAGCACATCCACGACCCGGTCACCTTTCTTGCCCACGACGTGGCGCCGCGCGTGGGGCGCCTGCTGCTGATCGAGGTCCCGAACTTTGCCTCCTTCGCCGCGCAGGCCGAGGGACCGCGCTGGAAGGACCTTCGGCCGGAGCAGCACGTGCACCACTTCGAGCCGCAGACCCTGCGCGCAACCGTCGAGATCGCGGGCTTCGAGGTGCTGCAGGTCTACACGCTGGTGGAGCCGCTCTGGAGCCTGCGCGCCGCACTGCGCACGCTCGAGATGCTGCGCGCCCTGGCCGGACCGCGCCGCTTCACGCCGGCAGACCTGCCACCACCGGCGCCCGCGACGAGCCCCGACTGGAGACCGCCGCGGGGGCTGCACGCCGCTCTCGTCGGCACGAGCCGGGTGGTGCTGCTGCCCCTCGTCCGCCACATCGAGCGTCGGCTGCGCGGCGAGCGCCTGGTACTCGAGGCGCAGCCGGCGCCGCACGGGAGCTGAACTGCCCACGCTGCTCGCCAACAGCCTCGCCATGCTGGTCGCGCGGCTCGCCGTGCCATTCTTCTCATTCGGCATCAACGTGGGCGTTGCGCGCCTGCTTGGAAGCCACGTCCTCGGCCAGTACGTAGAGCTCGTGGCGCTGCTCCTGGTGGCGCAGGCCCTTGCGGGTGGGGGGCTCAGCCTGCTCGTCACGCGCGATGTCGCCGCCCATCCCGAGGGCTCCGCGGATCTCCTGCGCAGCGCAAATCGAGTGGGGCTCGCAGGCGGCCTCCTCGCGACGCTCCTCTTCCTCCTCTATGCGCGGCTCGTGCTCCCCTCCGACGTGTGGCAGCCGGCTCTCTTGCTCGGCGCCTCGATTCTGCCCTCGGCCTGGATCTCGGTTCAGGAAGGCTTCTTCATGGGCGTTCACCTTCATCCCCGCATCACGTTGGTCGCGTTTGTCGAGGGGGCGGTGAAGCTGGCTGCGGCCGGCGCCGTGCTCGCCCTGGGTG
>CAYGXT010000525.1:0-2617 GCA_964353695.1 uncultured Myxococcaceae bacterium | reverse complement strand
TCCTTGAGCGGATAACGGCCGTTCCTGAGCTCATTTTCGCCGACGATGACGACCTTGTAGCCCTCGGCGTGGAGCTGCTCTAGATGGCGGAGCCCAGACATACGATCGGCGTCGTCGGCACGGGGACCATGGGGCAGGGCATCGCCCAGGTGGCCGCGCAGGCTGGCTATGCGGTGCTGTTCCAGAACCGCCGGCAGGAGTCGGTGGACCGCGGCATGAAGGCCATTCGCAAGGCCCTCGAGCGTCTCGTCTCCAAGCAAAAGCTGACCGAGGCGCTGATGAGCGAGGCCCTGGAGCTGATTCGCGGCGTGGTTCCGCTGGAGGAGCTCAAGGGCTGCGACCGCGTGATCGAGTGCGCGCCCGAGGATCACGACCTGAAGCGTGACCTGCTTCAGCGCATCGACGCGATCGTCGGCGACGAGAGCATCATCGCGACGAATACGTCGAGCCTTTCCATCACGAAGCTGGCCTCCTACCTGAAGCGGCCGGCTCATTTCGTCGGAATGCACTTCTTCAACCCCGTGCCGCTCATGAAGCTGGTCGAGGTCGTGCGCGGCATGCGCACGAGCGACTCCACGGTGGCCGCGGTGCGCGGGCTGGCGGAGAGCCTGGGCAAGGTGCCGATCGACGTGAAGGACTCGCCGGGCTTCGTGGTGAACCGCGTGTTGTTTCCGATGATCAACGAGGCGGCCTTCGCGCTGCAGCAGGGCGTCGCGGGCCCCGAATCGATCGACGAGTGTATGAAGCTCGGCTGCAACCATCCGCTCGGGCCGCTGGCGTTGGCCGATCTAGTCGGTCTCGATGTGGTCCACTCGATCCTCGAGGGCCTGTATCGCGAGTACGGCGAGCCTCGCTATGCCCCATGCCTCGAGATCAAGAAGCGCGTCGAGGCGGGCTGGCTCGGGCGCAAGAGCGGTCGCGGCTTCTACAACTACGAGGCCTAGCGAGTCCGGGTGCCGGCTGAGCCGGAGGTCCTTCTCTACGAGGTCGGTCCTCGCGACGGGCTCCAGAACGAGCCCGGCGTGGTGCCGACGGCGGACAAGGTCAGCCTCGTCTCGCGGCTGGCAGATGCAGGACTGCGCGAGATCGAGATCACGTCGTTCGTCTCGCCGAAGTGGATCCCCGCGCTTGCCGACGCGGACGACGTGGCGTGCAGCGTGCTCCGGCGGCCCGGGGTCCGCTACGGCGCGCTGGTCCCGAATCTGCAGGGCTGGGAGCGCTTCCGGCGGGCAGGCCTGGATGGGGCCGCCGTCTTCGTCTCCGCCAGCGAGACGCATAACCGGCGCAACGTGAACTGCTCGGTGGCGGAGTCCCTCGAGCGATTCCGGCCCGTGCTGGAGGCGGCGAAGGGCGCGGGCGTGCCCGTCCGGGCCTACGTCTCGACCGCCTGCGGCTGCCCCTACGAAGGGCCGGTGGCGGCGAGCGCAGTCGTAAAGCTGGCGCGCGATCTCATCGCTCTCGGAGTGGCCCAGATCTCGCTCGGCGACACCATCGGCGTCGGGCATCCGGCGCAGGTGCGCGCGCTCGTGTGCGCGGTGGCCGGGGAGGCTCCGCTGGAGCGGATCGCGCTCCACCTGCACGATACCTGGGGCCGCGCCCTCGCCAATCTGCAAGCGGGCTTCGAGGCCGGCGTGCGCAGCTTCGACGCCTCTCTCGGCGGGCTCGGCGGCTGCCCCTATGCCCCCGGCGCGTCGGGCAACGTCGCGACCGAGGACGTGGTAGATCTCTTCGAGCGAGCGGGCGTGCGCACGGGGGTCGACCTCGACGCGCTGGTGGACGCGACCGCCTGGCTCGAGCGCGATGTTCTGGGACGGCGGCTGCCAGGCAGGGTGCTGCGCGCGCGGCTCGGACAGCGTGAGCGGGCTGCGACGAAGGAGGAGCGAGAGTGAAGCGCGGAAAGGACGTCTCGGAGGCGCTCGAGCGCGTGCAGCGCGGAGGCGCACCGCGCTATCACGAGCAGGCGGAGAAGCAGGGCAAGCTCTTCTGCCGCGAGCGGCTGCGCCTGCTGCTCGATCCAGATTCGTTTCTGGAGGACGCGGCGCTTGCGAACAACGTCGCGCCGGACCTCCCGGCGGATGGTGTCGTCACCGGCACAGGCGCCATCGACGGTCGCACGGTCTGCGTGATGGCCAACGACTCGACCGTGAAGGCGGGCTCCTGGGGCGCGCGCACGGTGGAGAAGATCCTGCGCATCCAGGAGCGGGCCGAGCGGCTGCAGGCTCCGCTCGTCTACCTGGTGGACTCGGCCGGCGCCCGCATCACGGACCAGGTGCAGATGTTTCCCGGCCGGCGCGGCGCGGGCCGTATCTTCCACAACCAGATCCGGCTCTCGGGCATGTTGCCGCAGCTCTGCCTGCTCTTCGGCCCCTCCGCCGCTGGCGGGGCCTATATCCCGGCTTTTTGCGATGTGGTCTTCATGGTGGAAGGCAATGCCAGCATGTACCTCGGCTCACCGCGTATGGCCGAGATGGTGATCGGCCAGAAGGTCTCGCTCGAGGAGATGGGCGGCGCACGCATGCACTGTTCGGTGTCGGGCTGTGGCGATCTGCTGGTCGCCAGCGAGGCCGAGGCGCTGGCGGCTGCACGGAGCTACCTGTCCTATCTGCCGTCTCACGCG
>CAYGXT010000524.1:0-2621 GCA_964353695.1 uncultured Myxococcaceae bacterium | reverse complement strand
CCTCTCCTACATGGCCCACGACCCGGTGCACCGGAAGTACCATCACGCCGAGCTCACCTTCCGCATGCTCTACGCCTTCACCGAGAACTTCGTGCTGCCGCTCTCCCACGATGAGGTCGTACACGGCAAGGGCTCGCTGCTCGGCAAGATGCCCGGCGACGACTGGCAGAAGGCAGCGAATCTGCGCCTTCTCTTCGGCTGTCAGTGGGCGCAGCCCGGCAAGAAGCTCCTCTTCATGGGCTGTGAGTTCGCGCCGTGGCGCGAGTGGAGCCACGAGGAGAGCCTCGAGTGGCACCTGCTCCAATACCCACTGCATGCCGGGGTGCAGCGCTGGGTACGCGACCTGAACCGCCTCTACCGCGAGGAGCCGGCACTGCACAGCCTCGATTGCGATCCGCGCGGCTTCGAGTGGATCGACTGCCACGATGTGGACCAGAGCGTGCTCTCATGGATCCGGCGCGACGGCGCGGGAGCTCCCCCTCTCGTCATCGCCTGCAACTTCACATCCGTACCGCGCTACGTCTACCGCCTCGGCGTGCCCACGCCGGGTCGCTGGGAAGAGGTCCTGAACGGAGACGCGCCGCTGTACGGCGGAAGCGGCATGGGCAACCTCGGGGGCCTCCAGACGCAGCCCGTCCCGAGCCACGGCCAAGGGCAGTCGCTCGCTTTGACGCTGCCGCCGCTGGCCATGGTGGTGTTCCGCTCGCCTCGGGCGTAGCCGGGCGGATCCCCACGGGGCTCGGCCGAATGAGACGTTCAGGACACGCGCCGTGTCATTACGCCCCATGCGTCGATTCGTCGCCCTCTCGATCCTTCCTCAGACCATTTATTGCTGACACCTGGGCCACAATTCGCCCACTATAGAATCGAGGGGAGGCAGATCGTGCTTCGCACAACGGGATCTCCTCTCTTCCCCTACGAAGGAGATCGAGCATGCGGTCGTTGTCGCTGCCCCTACGACGCAGCCGGATCGGCGCCCTCGCGCTGGCGCTGGCCGGCCTTGCGCTTCCCGGTGCTTCGAACGCCACGATTTTGGTCGACGCCTCGTTGCGCAGCGGCAACTATGGCGGCGGCGCGAAGATCGACATGTTCACGAGCTGCAGCGATGCGTCGGGCAGGACCTGCGGCAACGGCAACCTGAGCGAGATCGGCCTCGTCGAGTCCGCCTCAGGCGTGACCTTCAAATCGACGGAGAGTGACTCGCAGTCCAACGCTGTCGTGAGCTGGTACCTGGCGGGTCTGCCGAGCACGCTCGTCGGCAGCAGGCAGCTGACCTTCCGAACGCAGGGCACCCTGTCGTTCGCGTTTCGCGCCGACTCCATGAGCTTCATCGGCGGGCAGCTCTTCACCGACAACAAGGGGTTCAACTCATTCCAAAACGGGCAGTCCTCGTTCGCGTCGACGGCTTCGCGCAACAACGGCGTTGACGGCATCGCCGGCACGCCGGACGATCAGGTGCAGGTCGGATGGAATAGCTGGCATTCGGGGAGCTGGCGGGCCCACGGAACCGGCCTCGCGAGCTTCGACGAGTGGCACCGCCTCGGCGTCACGTGGGGAGGCCCGACGCACGACTTCGAGCTCTGGATCGACGGCGTACTGAAGGCCTATGACGATCCCTTCGCTGCGGCTTTCCAGGCCTGGGGTGACTCGAACTACTCGGGGAGCGGTGCGAACGTCGCGCTCGGCGACATCCACCAGCGCGGCTTCGACGCGGAGAACGGCGTCGCCGGAGTCACCTTCGCCGACCTGCGCATCTGGAACGAGGTGGTCGCCTTCGGAGATGCGATGCCGATCCCCGAACCGGGAACTGCGACGCTGCTCGCCGCCGGATTAGCGCTGCTCGGCTGGCGGCGCCGAGCGGCGGAGCGATCTCGAGACCGGCAGGCGTAGAGCGTACAGCGACTGCGCGGGCTCGGGGCACAAATCGCTTTCCCGCGCGACCGCTCCGCTCAGGGGGCTTGAGACTACAGCCGTTGGCCCTACGCTTGGCGCGCATGACGGACTGCCACCTCAAACGGCGAGATCTCCTCGCCGCGATGCTCGCCCCGCTGGCTCTCGGCGCGGCCACTGCGTGCACGGCATCTGCCGACTACACGGACGACGACGCGCAGCGGCTGGAGCGACAGCGAGCCGGGGAGGCCGCCCTCTCCGGCAACGGGCCCTACGGCCCGCTGCGCTTCGAGGGCTACCGGGGGCTGGCAAGACTCCCATGGTTCGAGCTCGACGACACGGGACGGCTGCGGGTACGCGCCGGCATCCCGCGTGCGATCGACCTGCATGGCCACCTCGGCCGCGGCATGGGGCTCGCCCCGGCGGTCGATCTACTCCGCGCCACGCCACGCGTCCGGTACGAGCTCGACTGCGACCGCGACAATCCGCCCTGCCCCCTCGATCTCGACGTCTACGTGAACGCGAACTTCACGGACGCGATGCTGGAGGAGCTGCGCTGGGACACCGTCCGCGGCCTTGTCCTCGGAAGCCGCGCCGCCCAGACCCATACGGTGCCGAACCTTCTGGCGGAGATGGAGGCCACGGGCGTCGAACAGGTAGTGGTGCTCCCGATCGCTTTCAATCTTCCCTTCGACGACGACCCGGTGCTCGCCATCCTCGACGCAATCGAG
>CAYGXT010000523.1:0-2621 GCA_964353695.1 uncultured Myxococcaceae bacterium | reverse complement strand
CCGGGGATTGCGAAGCTGCGCGAGGCGGGCGGCACGCGCGATGCGCCGGTTCCGCTCGTCCGTCTCGGCGAGCTCGGGCGCTTCGAGAGCCGACCCGCCGAGCAGGCGATCTATCACAAGAACCTGCAGCGCGTGGCCTACGTCTACGCCGAGACAGTGGGACGTGCGCCGGCCGAGGTGGTCGCGGATCTCGGCGCGGACCTGCTCGAGACCGGCACGCCGACTGCGGGCGGCGTTCGCGAAGGCGCAGCCCCACGTCCGCTCGCCGGCCGCACCTATCTCTCGAATGGAGGCGGAATCCCCTGGTCGCTACCGCCGGGGACGTCCGTGCGCTGGGATGGCGAGGGCGAATGGAAGATCACGCTTGATGTCTTCCGCGACCTGGGCATCGCCTTCGGCATGGCCCTCGTCGGCATCTACCTGCTGCTCGTGACCCAGACCGGGAGCTACGCCATGCCCTTCGTGCTGATGATCTCGATCCCGCTCACGCTGATCGGGATCCTTCCCGGCTTCTGGCTGCTCGACATCCTGAAGGGCGGACCGGTCGGGGGCTTTCCAAACCCGATCTTCTTCACCGCCACGGCGATGATCGGGATGATCGCGCTGGCCGGGATCGCGGTACGGAACGCGATCTTGCTGATCGAGTTCGTGCACGTGGAGCTCGCGCATGGCGTACCGCTGCGCGCGGCGCTGCTGCGCGCCGGCGCGGTGCGAACGCGCGCGATCCTGCTCACGGCCGGCGGTGCGATGCTGGCCGCCGTTCCGATCACGCTGGATCCGATCTTCTCCGGGCTGGCGTGGGCCCTCATATTCGGCCTCTTCGTTTCCACGAGCTTCACGCTGGTGGTGATCCCCGTGGTCTATCACCTGGTCTACGCGAAGCGTCCGGGTCACGGGCTCCCGGCGCCCGCGGCAGAGGAGATCCCATGAGATGGCGGCTGGGAAGAGTGCTCCAGATCGGAGGCGGCATCCTGGCGGTCGCCACGACGGTGGCATGGCTCTCCGGGAGCTGCGAACCGAAGGTCCGGCCCGGAGAGGTCGAGGCTACGCAGGGAGAGTCCGTCGCGGAGGGCGCGATCGTCGCCGTCGAGCGCAGTATCGTTCCCGTGCTCGAGAACGCGAGCGGAACGATCCAATCGGAGCGACATACGACAGTGTCTTCTCGGATCATGGCCCGCATCGAGGACGTGCGGGTACGTGCGGGCTCCGACGTGAAGCAAGGCGACGTTCTCGTCGTGCTCGACGCGCGCGATCTCGAGGCCCGCGTCCGCGAGGCTCGCGACGGCGGTGCTGCCGTGCGCGCGCAGCTCGACCTCGCCAGCCGTGAGCGCAGCCGCATCGAGCAGCTCCGGACGGCCGGCGTCGCAGCGCAGCGCGATCTCGATCGCGTTCGTTCGGCCGAGCAGGTGGCGGCGGCCGAGGTCGAGCGCGCCGGGCAGAGGCAGCGAGACGCCGAGGCCGGACTCTCCCACGCCGAGATCCGCTCGCCCGTCTCGGGCCGCGTCGTGGATCGCCTGGCAGAGCCGGGAGACACGGCGACTCCGGGATCTCCGCTGCTGCGCATCTACGATCCCGGCCTGCTCCGACTCGAGGCGCCGGTCCGCGAGTCGCTGGCAAGGCATCTCGCCGTAGGCCAGCGCGTGCCCGTGATCGTCGAGGCGGCGGGCGAGAGCCTGGAGGGCGAGGTCGAGGAGATCGTCCCGCAGGCGGAGCCGGGCTCCAGGACCTTCCTGGTGAAGGTCCGCTTTCCACCGAACCCGCGCGTGCTCGCCGGCATGTTCGGGCGCATCGGCGTACCGGCGGGCGAGCGTACGCGCCTGCGCGTCCCCGAAGCGGCCGTCGAGAGCATCGGCCAGCTCGAGTTCGTGACGGCCATCGGCAGCGACGGCCGGGCGGAGCGGCGGCTGGTGACGACCGGCGCGCGCGGCGCCGATGGCCTGGTCGAGGTGCTCTCCGGGCTCGGCGCGGAAGAGTCGCTGCGTCTGCCCCGGCCGTAGACGGCTACGATCGCCAGAGACGCGGGGAGCGTTCCACTCTTCCGCCAGCTACGGCAGCGTGACGAGCTCGTCCTCGTGCTCGAAATCCACGTAGGGAGGGAATAGGCCCTTCAGGAAGACGCGCCCACTCACGCGGTAGCGAACGCCCTTTGCCTTCTGTGCTGCCCACACCTGGCGGAAGACGTCGAGAAGGGTGGTGGTGGCGCTGACCGAGATCACGGCATCGCCGAGCCGCGGCACGCTGACCGAGTCACCCGTCTGCCCGCGCGCCAGGCGCTGGCCGTTCACGTCGAGCTCGAAGCGCAGGCCGTCCACCTCGAGTGGCCGCTCGTTCGGGTTTGTGATCCGGAGATCGACCTTGAATCGCTGCTCGAAGCCGCTCGCGGCCTCGGGCTCGAGGTTCACGACGGAGACCTCGGGCGGCTGCATCAGGCTGCCGAAAGAGGCGCAGCCGAAGCTGAGCGCGAGGGCCGCCATCGGCAACAGGCGCGCAAGGGTGGCTCGCCTCGTGAAGGGGCGGTAGAGATTCATCCCATCGAAGGAGATAGCCGCTGCCGGCCGCTCCGGCGAGTCGGGTACGGAATGCCGGATTCGCGCTTTGATGAAGGCCTGAGGCGGCGCAGG
>CAYGXT010000522.1:0-2622 GCA_964353695.1 uncultured Myxococcaceae bacterium | reverse complement strand
CTCTTCGAGGGCACGCCCGAGATGATGTTCGAGGCGCTGCACGAGAAGCTGGGGAAGCTCCCCGACGAGATGCGCGTCTTCTGCGGCCACGAGTACACCGAAAGCAATCTGCGCTTCGCCGCCCACGCCGAGCCGTCGAATCGCGCGGTGGCCGAGAAGCTCGAGCGCGTGCTCGCCCTCCGCGCCCGGCGCAAGGCCGACTGGCACGATGCCGGCCCCGACGAGATGAGCGTGCCGTCGACTATTGGGGAGGAGCACGCCACGAATCCGTTCCTGCGCGCCCGCGACGCCGCCGAGCTGGGGCGCCTGCGCGCGGAGAAGGATGGCTTCTAGTTGGCCTCGGAGCACCTCACAGCACCCGCCACCACGGGGCTGCCAGGACGTCGGGCGCGAGCCACTCGAGCTTGCTGCCGGTGTGCAGCAGCAGGCCGGCGCGGGCCTTTCTGCCGTACTCGTTTCGGAAGCTGCGCAGGTGCGCCGCATCGCCGAGGCGCGGGCGCGCCGCACCCTTGACCTCGATGGGCAGGAGCCGCCCGCCCGCCTCGATCACGAAGTCCACCTCTTCGCCGGTCGCCGTGCGCCAATAGCAGACCTCGGCGCGATCGAGGCGCGCATGATAATCATTCACGTAGCGAATGGTTAACCACGACCGACCGCTATTCGTGACTGTCACGTTGGCGAGGACAGAACCCAGCGAATCTGTCCTTCTCCAAAGGACAGCAGGCAGGCCCACCGGTCGGGAGAGCGGGGCTCATCGCGGTTCCTCCGCAGTACCCAAGCGGTGAGCTACGGGGTATTCTGCTCGGCGCCCCACGCGTCCCAGGGATCCACCCCGATGAAGACCATCTCCGCCGCCAAAGCCCGAGCCGCCGTCGCCAAGGTGCGCGCCGAGATGAAGGCAAAGGGCCTGCTCTCGCGCAGGAAGAACTTCGAGCTCACACCGGAGATGACCGCCACGGGGAGCGGTGCCGTCCACTTCCGGGAGTTCCGGCTGATCGAAGAGGCTAGCCGGGCGGCGGCCGCTGCGGCAGGCAAGCGCAAGACGAAACCGAAGAAGCAGGGAGCGCGGCGCGGATAGGGCCACCCCTTGCCCGCCCCGGACGACGCCTTCGAGCGCTCCGTCTTCCTCAACTGCCCGTTCGACGTCGCGTACGAGGCCTGCTTCGAAGCTCTCGCGTTCTCGGTGCTCGCGTGCGGCTTCCGTCCCCGTTGCGCCCTCGAGGCACTCGATTCCGGGGCGGCGCGGCTCGAGCGCATCAGCCGGATCATCCGGGGCTGCCGCTACGGGATTCACGACCTCTCGCGGGTCGAGGTCGGAGCTTCGAGCCGGCTCCCTCGGTTCAACATGCCCTTCGAGCTCGGGCTCGACATCGGCGCCCGGACCTTCGGCTCGAGGCTCCTGCAACGCAAGGCCCTGCTCGTGCTCGATGCCGAGCCGTACCGCTACCAGGCCACGCTCTCGGACATCGCCGGGCAGGACATCCGCCACCACGGGGGCTCCCCCGAACGCATCCTCACCGTGGTCCGCGACTGGCTGCGCATACACAGCGACTGCCCCGTCCCCGGACCCGTGACGCTCAGGCAGGCCTTCGCCGAGTTCTCGGCCGGGCTCCCGGCCGTCTGCGCAGCGGGCGGGCTCGATCGACACGACCTCCAGTTCGCCGACTATGTCGCGCTGGCGCGCGAGTGGGTCCCCCGTTGACAGGCCTCCTGCATGAGGTGGCGCCGCGAGCGCACGCGCACGACCTGGCAGGGAACTGGGAGCACGGGACGGGGCTTCCTCTCGTTCGGTCGTGCGGGACAGGGAGGCGCGTTGGAGTAGTCCAGCCCACGAGGGGCAGAGAGCGAGTCTGGATGGCAGACATCGTGATAGCCTCCCTGCCATGGCAACCACCATCGATGGGGCGGGCCGACTGGTCGTGCCGCGAGCGGTGCGCCGAGAGGCCGGGCTGGTGGCCGGCATGCGCCTGCTGGTGCGCTACCGCGATGGGCGCATCGAGATCGAGCCTGCGCCACTCGCGGTGAAGACGATCCGCCGCGGGCGTCTGACCGTGGCCGTTCCGCAGCGGGCCGTGCCGGCGCTCACGGGCAAGACCGTCGAGCGCACGCGCGGCAGGATCCGTCGCGAGCGCGCGTGACCACGCTCCTCACGTTCAACCTCGACGATTTCTCTTCTCTCGCAGACTCCTCGCTGGCAATCGTGGCGCCAGCGCGCTGAGGCGGAGTCAGTCTGGCCAACAGCCCCGCGACTGATTACGGTGGGAGTTGGGGTTGCACGAATGAGCGAAACGATTGTCCCGATCAAGATCGAGCCCTTGGCTGAGGGGGGCTACCTGGCGACCAGCGACGTCTTGCCGGGGCTGGTTGCCCAGGGGCGGACCATCGCCGAGGCGATCGAGATCGCCCAAGACGTAGCCCGCAAGCTGATCGAGTCCTACGCGGAACACGGCGATCCGCTGCCTGCGGGAGTGACACCTGTTGCCAACAAGCCCGTTGACCTGAACCATTCACCCTCGTTAAAAAAGACTGGCCCTTGACATTCGTTTTTAATTCCCATACTCTTTGATTTGTCATCCCGTCGGTCCCGATGGGTTCGCACATGTCCTCTCGCTCTCCCTCGGC
>CAYGXT010000521.1:0-2623 GCA_964353695.1 uncultured Myxococcaceae bacterium | reverse complement strand
CGCGGAAGGCCCGGTCGGTGAGCTCCTCGTAGGCGCCAGCACCCAGCACGCCGCTGCGAAGCTGCTCAAACTGCGAGATGTCGGCTCCCGAGACGAACGCCGTCTCGCCGGCGCCGCGAAGGATAACGACGCGAATCGCAGGATCCGAGGCCAAAGAGGCGGCCGCGCCCGGCATGGCTTCCCACATGCCGACCGAGAGCGCGTTTCGCCGCTCTGGATGATCGAAGACGATCCAGCCGAGCGGGGGCTCCTTCAGCACGTGGACCTGGCCGGGCATGGCCGCGGAGCCTAGACGATATGGAGCGTGGGGGTGAGCGGATGCGCCTTATGCGGAGCGGCGCCACTCGCGCGGAGCGTCCTCTTCGAAGCTCTCGAGATCGGGGTAAGAGCGTGTCGCGTAGCCCTCGAGGGCCACGGCGCGCAGCGAGGCCGTGCACCGCCCGCGGCCCAGGCCGCGCTCGATGGCCTGGCCGAGCACGCGGGCGGCCTCTCCGGGATCGGCATCGAGACGGCAACGCTCCCAAGGGCGCCCGGTCAGCGCGAGATCGAAGACCACCGTCTGCACGCCCTCGGGCTCACCGATCTCAGCGGCGTGCGCCGCCTCGACCTGGCTCCATGGCAGCAGGAAGAGCCGGTCGCTGCGGCGGTAGAAGACGCCGCGAGCGTCTGCGAAGGCCTCGGGCAGCAGCACCACGTGCTGCCGCACAGCCCCGGCCGGAGCGCGCACCGCCGGATCCGGGCCGCGCAGCGCGCGATCCTCTTCCAGCGCAGGCTTGGCAAGAGAGAGATCGTCCAAGAGGCTCCTCGATTCTTCCCTGAGAATCGGCTGCAACAGCCCCGCTCTTGACGCGCGCCGCGGGCGGCGGGCGGGTACGATCGGAGGCCGTGCTCCCGAGCCAGCGAAGAAAGGCAGACTCCCCGCTACGAAGCGAGCGCTCCTGCGTACTCGCGCGCGGCGGCATGGTCTGCGCAAGCGTGCCGCAGGCCGCAGCGGCAGGGGTCGAGATCCTGCAGCGGGGCGGCAACGCCATCGACGCCGCCATCGCCGCCGCTGCCACGCTCTGCGTCGTAGAGCCGATGCAGACCGGCCTCGGCGGCGACGCGTTTGCGCTGCTGTGGTCCGCTGCCGAGGGCAGGCTCGTGGGCCTGAACGGCAGCGGCCGCGCACCGGCGCGGGCAACGCTCGAGGCCTACCGCGAGCGCGGCCTCGGCGCTGTGCCAGCGAACGGGATCCTCTCCGTGACGGTGCCCGGAGCCGTCCATGCGTGGCAGACGCTCTCGCGACGCTACGGGCGACTTTCTCTTGGCGAATGCCTCGCGCCCGCGGCGCGCGCAGCCGCCGAAGGCTTCGCCGTCACGGAGCTCGTTGCCCACTACTGGGATCTGCTCGTACGCGCCGGCGCGTTGCGCAACGACGCTGCGCGCGCGGCGCTCGCGCCGCAGGGGCGCGCGCCGCTGACGGGTGAGCGCTTCCGCAATCCGCGCCTCGCGCAGACGCTGGCAGCGATCGCAAACGAGGGCGCGGAGGGCTTCTACACGGGCTCCATTGCCGACGCGATCGTGGCCGCATCCGAGGCCGAGGGCGGCCTACTCGGCCACAACGACCTGGCGCAGCACGAGTCGACCTGGGTGGAGCCGATCCGTACGGGCTATCGCGGCGTCGAGGTGGCGGAGCTCCCGCCGAACGGCCAGGGCATCACGGCGCTGCTCGCACTCGACGTGCTCGCCTGCTTCGAGCCGGCCTCGCCGACGAGCGCCCTCGATTGGCATCGCCGCATCGAGGCCGTGAAGCTCGCCTTTGCCGATCGCGACGCATACGTGGCAGATCCCGACTATGCCCGCGTGCCCGTCTCGGAGCTCCTCGATCCCTCCTACGCGCGAAGCCGCGCGGCGCTCATCGGCGAACGCGCGCTGCCGGCCGCGGCCGCGGGCCTCGCCCGCAGTGACACAACTTATCTATGTGCGGCCGACGCCGAGGGCAACCTCGTCTCCTTCATCCAGAGCCTGTTCGCACCCTTCGGCTCGGGCGTCGGCTGCGGGGAGACCGGCATCGTGCTCCAGAGCCGCGGCTCGGGCTTCCGCCTCGATCCTGCCCATCCGAACGCGTTGGCGCCCTGCAAACGGCCGCTGCACACCATCATCCCGGGCATGCTGCTGCGCGACGGCGCACCGTGGATGGCCTTCGGCATCATGGGCGGCGACAGCCAGCCGCAGTCGCATGTCTCATTCGTCTCGAACGTGGTGGATCATGGGCTGAACCCGCAAGAGGCCCTCGACCGCGCACGCTTTCGCTGGCACGAGGGAACGCGCGTCGCGATCGAGTCTCCCGACGCGACCGTCGACGAAGGCGGTACGCTCGGCGCTGCACTCGGGGCGCGCGGGCACTCGGTGGAGAGGCCGCCCGCGGTCTTCGTGGATCTCTTCGGCGGCGGTCAGGCCATCGCCCGAGAGAAGGACGGTCTTCTGGTCGGCGCAAGCGACCGGCGCAAGGACGGATGCGCAATGGGGGTCTGGTCGTGACGAAGACAGGGGAGGAGGGGAGCGATCTGCCGGAGGCGGGCGCGCAGGCGAGGCGAGAGGCGAGGCAGCGCGACGAGGCCGTGGCCCACGTGATCCTGCTGCG
>CAYGXT010000520.1:0-2624 GCA_964353695.1 uncultured Myxococcaceae bacterium | reverse complement strand
AGACTCGAACTTGCGACCTTCAGGTCCGCAACCTGACGCTCTATCCAACTGAGCTATGGGCGCTCGAAACAGGGATCCAGTTTAGCTCCCAACCGGGCTCGCAGCAGCGGGCCTGGCCGGCGAAATGAACGGGATCAGAGCTGGCGGAGAGAGAGGGATTCGAACCCTCGATACCCTTTCAGGTATACACGCTTTCCAAGCGTGCGCCTTCAACCACTCGGCCACCTCTCCTAGGGCTCAGCTACGGGATCGACTGGCGGAGAGGGGGGGATTCGAACCCCCGATACGGCTTTTGGCCGTATAACGGTTTAGCAAACCGCCGCCTTCAGCCACTCGGCCACCTCTCCGCGCGGCCGGGATCTTATCGGGCCGGAGGGCTCTCGGCACGGGCGACCCTGCGCGGGGCACGGGGGCGGAGAGGGAGGGATTCGAACCCTCGAGACGCTTGCGCGTCTGGCGGTTTTCAAGACCGCTGCCTTCAGCCGCTCGGCCACCTCTCCCAAGCCCGCGAAAATCTTACGGATCTAATCATCCGGGGCGTGGCGGGTCAAGGCACGCCCGTGGTTGGCGGGCCTGCAGGCGTGTGCTTCCCTTCGCGCCATGCTCGACCCCCGCACCATCGCCGCGCGCCGCGACGAGATCGCTGAGAGCTGCCGGCGCCGAGGCGTTGTGGTCGACCTCGACAGCGCCATCGGCCATCACGAGCGGGTTTCGGCGCTGCAGACGCAGCTCCAGGAGCTTTACCGCCAGCGAAACGAGCACCAGGCGCAGGGCAAGCGCCCGCTGGGAGTGTCCGAGCGCGAGGCCCACGCAGCTCAGGGGCGGCAGCTCAAGGACGAGGCTGCACGCATCGAGGCGGAGGTGGCCGAGGCGGAGAAGGCCCTGAACGAGCTGGTGTCCATAATCCCGAATCTGGTCCATCCGGACGCACCGACCGGTGGCGAGGCCGACTTCCGCGAGGTGCGCCGCTGGGGCACGCCTGCCCGCTTCGACTTCCGTCCACTCGACCACCTCACGCTCGCCGAGAAGCTCCAGCTGGTGGACTTCGAGGCCGGCGCCCGTGTCGCGGGGCAGAAGTGGTACTTCCTCAAGAACGAGGCCGTGCTGCTCGAGCTGGCGCTGCAGCGCTTCGCGATCGACCTGCTGATGCACGCGGGCTTCACGCCCTACATCACGCCCGACGTCGCGAAGCCCGAGATCCTCGACGGCATCGGCTACAACCCGCGCGGTCCCGAGACGCAGATCTACTCGCTCGCGAACGAGGATCTCTGCCTCGTCGGCACCGCGGAGATCCCGCTCGGCGGGCTCTACAAAGGCGAGATCCTCGACGCCGACGTCTTGCCGCTGCGTCTTGCGGGCCTCTCGCATTGCTTCCGTACCGAGGCGGGCGCGGCGGGACGAGAGAGCCGCGGGCTCTACCGCGTGCACCAGTTCTCGAAGGTCGAGATGTTCGCGCTGACGCGCCCCGAGGATTCGGAGGCGATGCACGAGGAGCTGGTCGGGCTGGAGGAGAAGATCTTTCAAGCGCTCGAGATCCCCTACCGCGTGATCGACGTGGCGTCGGGCGACCTCGGCGCTCCCGCATACCGCAAGTTCGATCTCGAGGCCTGGATGCCGGGACGCGGCGAGAGCGGCGACTGGGGCGAGGTCACGAGCGCCTCCAACTGCACCGACTACCAGGCGCGGCGCCTCGGCATTCGCATGAGGCGCACGGGCTCGAAGCGCAACGAGTTCGTCCACACGCTGAACGGCACAGCCGTGGCGCTCTCGAGGACGCCGATCGCGATCCTCGAGAACCACCAGCGCGCCGACGGCTCGGTGGCGATCCCAAAGGCGCTTCAGCCCTACCTTGGCCGCGATGTCATCGGGCCGAAATGAGCGCCACGCCAGCTCGCGCTGGCGGCAGGCGCCTTCGCTCGCCTGCGGCTCGCTGCGCGGGCGCTGACGCACCCCTTGCAGGCCGACTCCGTCCATCTCGTCCTCGGCACCGCCGGCCACATCGACCACGGAAAGACCGCCCTCGTCCGTGCGCTCACGGGCGTCGATACGGACCGCCTGCCCGAGGAGCGTGCGCGCGGCATCACCATCGAGCTCGGCTTTGCGCCCCTCGATCTCGGAGCCGGCGACGCTCGGTGTCGTCTTTCGGTGGTGGACGTGCCGGGACACGAAGGCCTCGTACGCACGATGGTGTCGGGCGCCACGGGCATCGACCGCTTGTTGCTGGTGGTGGCCGCCGACGAGGGCGTGATGCCGCAGACGCGGGAGCACGCGGCGATCTGCGATTTGCTGGGCCTGTCTCGCGGCGTGGTGGCGCTCACGAAGATCGACCTTGCGTCGCAGGAGTTGGCCGAGCTCGCGGAGGAAGAGGTGCGCGTTCTGCTGGCAGGCACGTCGCTGGCCGGCTCGGCCATCGTCCCCGTCTCGGTCGTGTCCGGGCAAGGCCTCGATGCGCTCCGCCAGGCGCTGCTCGACCTGGCCCAGGACACCGAGCCGCGTACGTCGCGTAGCGGCCCGCCGCGGCTCGGCGTCGATCGCGTCTTTGCCAGGAAGGGCTTCGGCACGGTCGTCACGGGCACGCTCGTGGGCAGCGCGCTCTCGGTCGGCGACGCGGTGATGATCTATCC
>CAYGXT010000519.1:0-2626 GCA_964353695.1 uncultured Myxococcaceae bacterium | reverse complement strand
TGCTCTTCGATCTCGGAGTCTCCTCCTGGCAGCTCGATGCTCCCGAGCGCGGCTTCCGCTTCTCGGAGGATGCCGCCGTGGAGACGCCGCTCGACATGCGCATGGATCGCCGCGACTCGCCCACGGCGGCCGAGCTGCTGGCCCACACCTCGCAGCCCGAGCTGGAGCGCATCTTCCGCGAATACGGTGAGCTGCCGGGCGCGTCGCGGCTCGCGCGCGCCATCGTGGAGCGTCGCAAACATTCCCCCCTTCGTACCAGCGCCGATCTCGTGGCGACCGTGCGCCAGGCCCACGTCGGCGGCGGACGGCGGCACCATCCGGCGACGCTGGTCTTCCAGGCGCTGCGCATCGCCGTCAACGACGAGCTCGGCGCTCTCGAGGTCGGCCTCGAGGCAGCGATCGAGGCGCTGCGGCCGGGCGGCCGCCTGGCGGTGATCGCGTATCACAGCCTCGAGGACCGCCGCGTCAAGCAGAGCCTGCGCGCCGCCGAGCGCGGCTGCATCTGCTCGCCCCACATTCCCGTCTGTATCTGCGGCCGAAAGCCGCGCCTGCGCTGCGTCGAACGCCGAGCGATCCAGGCCGGCGAGGACGAGATCCGTCGCAATCCCCGCTCCCGCTCCGCGCGCCTGCGCGTCGCGGAGCGCATCGAGGACCAACAATGACCGCTACCAGTCCGTGGATCGAGCTTCCCATCCCCGAGCGTCGCCGGCTGCGAGGCCGCCCGCGTGGCGTGGGCTCTCTGCTGCTGGGGCTCCTCCTTGCAGCCCTCGCCCTCTCCGCGCTGCGCGTCCACGTAACGGAGCTCCGTTACCGCCGAGCCGAGGCGCTGCAGGAGGAGCAGCGGCTGATGGACGAGCAGCGCTTGCTCACGGTCGATGTGCAGGGCCACAAGGACCCGATGCGCTTGCAGCAGTTCGCCAAGGCGCAGGGCTTCGTGCCGCCGGAGCGTGTGATCGAGCTCCCGCTTCAGACGGCGGCTCGATGAGAGGACCGGACCTGCGCCGCCCGACGCTGCGGCTCAGTGCCCTGAAGGCCGTGCTCTGCGCGGGCCTGCTGGCGGTAGCCGCCCGCGCCGCGCACCTCACCCTATTCGATCATCGCGGCGCCGAGCACGGCGAGCGACAGGTAGAGACGACGATCCTGCTGCCGCCCGAGCGCGGCGAGATCCTCGATCGCAGGGGCCAGCAGCTCGCGGTCACGGTCAAGGCGCCGAGCATCTTCGCCGTACCGGGCGGGCTCCAGGATCCGCCCGCTACGGCAAAGGCCCTGGCGGGCGTGCTCGGAGCGGATCCGGCTCGCGTCGCGGAGCGGCTCTCCCGTGGTCGCTCCTTCACCTACGTCGCACGCTGGGTGACGCCGGAGCAGGCCGAGAAGGTGCAGGCACTCGCTCTCGAGGGCGTCGGTATTGTCGAGGAGCCGCGCCGCGTCTATCCCTACAGCGGCTTCGCCGCGCATCTGGTCGGCTTTGCGAACATCGACGGCACGGGCGTACGCGGCATGGAGGAGCAGGAGGACGCCTTCCTGCGCGGCAAGGCGCGAACGCTCCCGGTGGAGCGCGACGCGAGGGGTCGGCGCCTTCTCTCCGGAGCGGTCGATCCTTACGCAACCGTCGGTGGCAACGTTCACCTCACGCTCGACGCCGGCTTCCAGGCCGACGCCGAGTCTGCCCTGGACGAGGCCATGACGGCCACGGGGTCGGCCAGCGGCATGGTGGTCTCCCTCGATCCGCGTACCGGCGACGTGCTCTCACTCGCCGAGAGACCGGCATTCGACCCGAACCGCTTCCGCGACACGCCCTACAAGGCGACGCGCGCGCGCGCGCTGCTCGACGCCTACGAGCCCGGCTCGACCTTCAAGATCTTCCTGATGGCAGCAGCTCTGGAAGCCGGCGCCGTCTCGCTCGGTGATCGCTTCGACTGCGAGCGCGGCCGCTTCAAGGTGCCGGGCAAGCTGATCCGCGACTCGCATCCCTACGGCGTACTCGACCTGCAGCATGTGCTCTGGAAGTCGAGCAACATCGGCGCGACGAAGATCGCTTACAGGCTCGGGCCTGACACGCATTACCGGATGCTCACCGCACTCGGCTTCGGCAAGCCCACCGGGAGCGGCTTTCCCCAGGAATCGTCGGGTTTGCTCCGGATCTGGCGAAGCTGGCGGCCCGTGGACCGCGCGAACATCGCCTTCGGTCAGGGGGTCAACGTCACCGCGCTGCAAATCGCCGCTGCCACCGCGACGATCGCGAACGGCGGCGTTTTGGTGCAGCCGCGGTTGGTCCTGGCCCGCCGGGCGCCAGGCGGCGAGCTCGAGCTGGCGCCGCCGAGCATCACTCACCGCGCGATGAAGCCAGAGACCGCGGCAACCCTGCTCGCGATGATGGAAGGCGTCACCGGCCCCGAGGGCACCGGTAAGCGGGCCGCCCTTCCCGGCATCCGAGTAGCGGGCAAGACGGGCACCGCGCAGAAGCTCGACCCGCGCACGGGCACCTACTCCGAAAGCAAGTATCAGGCGTGGTTCGTCGGCATGGCGCCGGTGGACGATCCGCGTCTCGTCATCGTGGTGATGCTCGACGAGCCGAAGGGTCTCGCGCATACGGGCGGCGCGGTCTCCGCGCCGGTCTTCGCGAAGG
>CAYGXT010000518.1:0-2627 GCA_964353695.1 uncultured Myxococcaceae bacterium | reverse complement strand
TCTCCGATCTCGAGGCCCGGAGCGAGGCAGTCGCGCTGATCGCCTACGTGCAGCGGCTGGGTCGCGATCTCGCCTCGAGCGGGGCACCGCTCGCGAGCGGGCAGGTCGGAGGGGCGCGCTGATGGAGTGGGTGGCGCTGTACAAGTTCGGCCGCCTCGCGTTGCTCGCGCTCGCACTCGTGGCGATCGCGATCTACGTGGCGAGCCCCGCACGGCGCGAGCGGCTCGAGGAGCCGGCGCGGCAGATGCTCGAGGAGGACGAGCCGTGAGCGAGGGCGATTGGGAGCGGACACCGCGAGAGGTGGCGGAGCTTCCCGGCGAGCACGTGGACGGGACCGACGGCATTGCCGAAGAGGATCATCCGATCCCGCTCTGGTTCAACGCATCCTTCCTGCTGACGATCCTCATCGCCATCGCCTACCTGAGCTTCTATACGCTGACGGGCTGGTCCGCCCGCGGCCAATACGAGGCCGAGGTCGCCGTGGCGAGGCTGCAGGCCGATGCGGTGAAGGCGTCGCTGCCGACGACCAACCCGTACCGCGGTAATGCGGCAGCGATCGCCGAAGGTCAGCAGGTCTTCACAACGATCTGCGCTGCCTGCCACAAGCCGGACGGTAGCGGGCTGGTGGGGCCCAGCCTCGTGGATCCGTACTGGAAGTACGGCGATACGGACGCCGTGCTGTTCGAGACCGTCTCCGAGGGGAGGCCCGGCGGCATGCCGGCCTGGAAGCTGCAGCTCGGCGGCGAGAAGATCTGGAAGGCGCTCGCCTACGCACAGACCCTCCCGCGCTCGAACGAGATGGGTCTGGGCTCACCTGGCATGGCCCTGCCGGGCGCGCCGCCCGTGCCGGGCACATCGACTGCGGAGCCAGCGCCGGCTGCGCCGGGCCCATGAGCGAAGGGCAAGGAGCGCGGGCGTGCTGAACGCGCGCCCGGTCGAGGGGCTCTACCGGCGTCTGCGCTGGGCGTCGGACGGAATCCTGATCGCGATCCTGCTGCTGGTGCCTTGGGTGAGGATCGGCGGCGAGCCGCTGGTGCTGCTGGACATCCCGGGCCGCAAATTCCACGTCTTCGGCCTCGTGATCTTTCCCCAGGAGCTCTACTTCCTGTGGCTGATCGTGGTGGGGTTGGCCCTCTCGCTCTTCTTTTTCACGGCCCTCGCAGGGCGTTTGTGGTGTGGCTGGGCGTGCCCGCAGACGGTGCTGACGGACGTCTTCGCGGCCCTCGCGCGCCGCATCGAAGGCTGGAGCCGCAGCGGGCCTCGGGCGCAGGTCTCGCCCGTGCGGCGAGTGTTGACGCACGCGGTCTGGCTCCTCCTCTCGCTCGTTCTGGGCTTCCACCTGGTCGGCTACTTCGTCTCTCCCTACACGATGCTGGAGCAGCTCCGTACGGGCGATCTCACGCCGACCGTGAAGGGCTTCCTCGTGGTGGCGACCGGCCTCGCCTATCTCGATCTCGCCTGGTTCCGGCAGACCTTCTGCAAGTACATCTGTCCGTACGCGCGTTTTCAGGGGGTGCTCTTCGATTCCGACACGCTGGTCGTGGGGTACGACGCGCTGCGCGGCGAGCCGCGTGGCAAGCGGAGAGCCGCTGCCGGGGCATCGCGGCACGGCGACTGTGTGGACTGCGGCCTATGCGTGGCCGTGTGCCCGACCGACATCGACATCCGCGAGGGGTTGCAGTACGAGTGCATTGCGTGCACGCAGTGCATCGATGCCTGCGACGGCGTGATGGCGCAGCTTGGCCGCCCGCGAGGCCTGATCGACTATCGTTCTCTCGTGGGCCTCGAGCGCATCCGGAAGGCGCGGCTGATGCGGCCGCGCGTCGTGGTGTACGCGGCGCTACTCGCTGCGACGATCTTCGCGTTTGCCGGCGCGCTGGCAGGCAGGCAGCCGCTCGATTTCCAGGTGGCCCACAACGCGTCGAGCCTCTCCATGGCGGCGGCCGACGGGCGCGTGGGCAACGCCTACACGCTCCACATCGAGAACCGCGACCGCGAAGACCATCGCTACCGGCTCTTCCTGGAGGCTCCCGGCGGCTTCGAGCTCGTCGCGGGCATGAACCCGGTAGCGGTGCCCGCGATCAGCAGCATCGAGGCGCGTGTCTTCGTGCTCGCGGCGGCTGCTGGCGGCTCGCAGGCGCGGCTGCGTTTCGTGCTCGAGCAGGAGGCGGACCCGAGCCACCGCGTGGCGCGAGAGGTGACCTTCGTCTCCGCAGGGAGCGGCGGAGGAGCGATGGGTGGGCACTGAGCGGCGCGGCATCGAGCCCTGGCCCTGCGTGCTCGCCGGGGCGCTCGCGCTGATGATCAGCATCAGCGTCGCCTTCCTGTGGGTGTCGATCGCGCACCCCGACGCGGTTCTCGTGCACGATGCCTGGGCCGTGGAACCCGAGGTGGCGGCGGCGTTGCGCGCACGCGGCCGGGCCGAGGCGCAGCGTTGGGATCTGGCAGTCCGTACGCGGCCCGAGGCGGATGGCGTCGCCGTCGAGGCCGAGCTGCGGGACGCCGAGGGCCGTTCGCTTCTGGCCGAGCGCGTGCTGGTCTTGCGCGAACGGCCGGCCGAAGGCGGGCTCGACGCCGAGGTGACGCTGATGCGCGATGGAGACGTCTTCAAGGGGCACGTGTCGCTG
>CAYGXT010000517.1:0-2642 GCA_964353695.1 uncultured Myxococcaceae bacterium | reverse complement strand
CCCGGCGGTGGCTCCACACGATCCGTGATCAGCACGAGGCGGTCTCGCTGAGCGCGGAACGCAAGCTTCACGACGCGGGGGTCGACGTGCACGCCGTCGCAAATAAGATCGAAGCTGAGGCGCTCGTCGGAAAGTGCGCAGCCTGCGAGCCCGGGAGCGCGATGGTGAAGCGGGCCCATGGCGTTGAACAAATGCGTCACATGCCGCGCTCCGGCATCCACGGCGCGCTCGACGTCGCGCGCGTCCGCCATGGAATGCCCGAGTGCAGCCACCACATTGCGGCGCGCGAGCTCGGCCAGGAGCGCGTCGGCGCCCGGGAGTTCCGGCGCCAGCGTCAGCATCCGCAGGGTATCGCCAGCGCGGTCGAGCAGCGCTCGCACCTCCTCGAGATTCACGGGCCGGATGCCGGCCGCCGGCTGCGCACCCGCTGCGAGCGGGCTGATCCACGGCCCCTCGAGGTGGAGCCCGAGCGGGCGGGCGCCCTCCCAGCGCTCGGTGCCGAGGGCCCAGGCAAGGCCGGCGACGAATGCCGCGAGTTCGGGCACTGGCATTGCCACACTCGTGGGCAGGAAGGCGGTCACGCCCTCACGCACTCGCGCCCGGGAGGCCTGATGCAGGGCCGCCGTAATGCCTTCGGGTGGGCCGAAGACCAGGGCGCCGTGCCAGTGGAGGTCGAGGAAGCCCGGAGCGAGGTGCAAGCCGTCGAGGTCGATCACGACGGCGTCTCCTGCTCCGATCGCGTCGGCTCCGAGGCGCGCCGCGATGCGTCCATCCTCGAGCAGGAGCGATGCGGGCTGCGGCGCCGGGCCCTCCGGGTCGAGAAGCAGGGCGTTACGAAGGAGAATGCGCGCCACCTGCGGCGCAGTGTACCCGAGCTGCGCTCGCTTGGAGGTAGCTTGGAGTTTCTGCCTCCCCGCGCCTCCTGCCTCAAGCCGAGGACCTGCGGCACCGATCCTGTCGAGGGCGGGAGGACTGCGTGACGATCGAGGAAGATCTCCAGATCCTCGACGTGAAGCTCAAGCAGCTTCGCATCGACTACGAGCAGTACTTCCTGGGTGCGCGCCCCCGCGAGCCCGCCCAGCTCCGCAGCGAGGTGCAGAAGCTGATCGCGCTGTACTCGAATGTTCCCATCCAGAACACGGGGTTCCGCTTCAAGTTCTCGAGCCTCTGCTCCCGCTACCTTGCCCAGCGGCGGCAATGGGATCTGACCCTACGCAAGATCGAAGATGGGACCTACACCCGCCACGTATTCAAGGCGAACCTGCACGCGGGCAGAGCGGCCGCGGCGCCGACCCGATCGCAAGCGGCAGAACCGCCGTCCGCACCTCGCGGCGAGGATCTCTTCGATTCCTACGTCGAGGCCTGCCATTCAGTCGGCCAGGAGACGGTCGGCCTCACACGTGAGCGCCTCATGCAGCTCATGGAGCGCCAGCGCGACGAGTTGCGACAGCAGCACGGATGCGCCGATGTACGCTTCCGGGTGGTGGTCGAGAGCGGGAAAGCGAAACTGAAGGCGATGCCCGTGCCGTCCGGAGCCTGAGGCGAGGCCTCGCCCCGACTCCTAGAAATGCCGGTCCTCCGCCGCGATGGAGATCCGGTTGAGGGCACGCCGAAGCGCGGCCTCCTCCTTCCGGTAGAGCTGATCGTCGCGCAGCGACTGGCGTGCAGCCAAGAGAGCCGTCTCGGCCCTCGCCTTTGCACGCTCCGCCCGGGCGACGTCGATGCTGCCGGCGAACTCGCAGGTCTCCACCATCACGACGACGTGGTCCTGCGTCACCTCGGCAAAGCCGTCGGAGAGCGCAGCGAAGCGCGGCCCCTGCTGCGTCTGGATCACGGCCTCGCCGATTGCGAGCGGTGTCAGGAAGCGCACGTGGCCGGGCAGAACGCCGAACTGCCCCTCGGTTCCGGGCAGCACCACGTTCGACACGCTCTCCTGAAAGGCCGTGCCTTCGGGCGTGACGATGCTGAGCTCGAACGGCATGAAACTCCCTGCCCTGGGCTTTAGGCCAGGCGCTTCGCCTTCTCGACCGCTTCCTCAATCGTGCCGACCATGTAGAACGCCTGCTCCGGCAGCTCGTCGTGCTTGCCCTCGAGGATCTCGCGAAAGCCACGGATGGTGTCTTCGAGACGCACGTACTTGCCCGCGGCGCCCGTGAACTGCTCCGCGACGAAGAAGGGCTGCGACAGGAAGCGCTGCAGCTTGCGCGCCCGAGCGACCGTGATCTTGTCGTCTTCCGAGAGCTCGTCCATCCCGAGGATGGCAATGATGTCCTGCAGATCCTTGTACTTCTGAAGTACCTGCTGGACGCCGCGGGCCACGTTGTAGTGCTCCTCACCAACGACCTGGGGGTCGAGGATCCGGCTCGTGGAGTCGAGCGGATCAACGGCCGGGTAGATGCCGAGCTCGGCGATCTGTCGCGAAAGCACGGTCGTGGCGTCCAAGTGCGAGAAGGCCGTCGCGGGCGCGGGATCCGTCAAGTCGTCGGCGGGGACATAGATGGCCTGCACCGAGGTGATCGAGCCTTTCTTGGTCGATGTGATGCGCTCCTGCAGCTCGCCCATGTCCGTGGAGAGCGTCGGCTGGTAGCCCACCGCCGAGGGGATGCGGCCGAGGAGCGCCGACACCTCGGAGCCCGCCTGTG
>CAYGXT010000516.1:0-2646 GCA_964353695.1 uncultured Myxococcaceae bacterium | reverse complement strand
GCCCGCGCCAGAGCGGCAAGACCACGCTGGCGCAGGATGTCGGCGGGCGCCGTGGCTACCGCTACTACTCCTTCGACGACGATGTGGCCCGGGCCGCAGCGGAGGCCGACCCCGCCGGGTTCGTCGCGGAGCTGCCCGACCGCGTCATCCTCGACGAGGTGCAGCGCGTACCGGCACTCTTCACCGCGCTCAAGGTCGCAGTAGACCGCCGGCGCGTGCCGGGGCGGTTCATCCTCACGGGTTCGTCCAACGTGCTGCTCGTGCCGAAGCTCGCCGACTCACTCGCCGGCCGAATGGGTCTCCTGCGGCTGTATCCGCTGGCCCAGTGCGAGCTCGCGGGCAAGCCCTCACGCTTCCTCGACGTCCTATTCGCAGGAGGGTTCAAGACCCGCACCTCCGAACGACTTGGAGTGGCCCTGGCGCAGCGCATCGTGAGTGGCGGCTATCCCGCTGCGCTTCTGCGTCAAGGCGCGGCACGCCGCTCCGCCTGGTACCGGGACTACGTCGAAACCCAAGTGCAGCGTGACGTCCGAGACCTCGGGCGGATCCGGGCGCTCGACGCGTTTCCGCGTCTGCTGGCCGTAGCCGCGGGTTGCACCGCGCAGCTCATCAACGTCAGCGATCTTGCGGGTCCGTTCCAGCTTGCTCGCCAGACGATCCACGATTACGTCACCTTGCTCGAGCGGGTGTTCCTGCTCGAGACCCTGCCGCCGTGGCACAGCAACCGGATGAGCCGGCTCGTGAAGACGCCCAAGCTGCACATCGGCGACACCGGGGTAGCCTGCGCACTACTCGGCCACGATGCGGACCGGCTCCACGCGGACCGTTCCGCGCTGGGCCCGCTGCTCGAGACCTTCGTCCTGCAGGATCTGAAGAGACAGGCGAGCTGGCGCGAGGCGCCGATCACCTTCCACCACTTCCGAGACCGCGATGGCGTCGATGTGGACATCGTGCTGGAGGAAGGCGCCGCGAAAGTGGCCGGCGTCGAAGTGAAAGCTGCCGCCACCGTCACCCCTGCGGACTTCCGTGGTCTCCGCAAGCTACGCGAGGCGACCGCGAAACGCTGGGCGGCCGGCGTTGTGCTTTACGACGGCGAAACGACCGCGAGCTTCGGCGACGGCCTCTTCGCCGTGCCGGTGCGAGCTCTCTGGGAGACGACGTGAGCGCATCCGGGTCGGCGGACGGCTCCCCAGCTTCGAGCCTCGGTGGAGTTCGGGCCACGGGCGGAGCCTCGGCCTCGCTCCCTGCCGACCTCTGCTACGCCCACGGCGGCTGACGAGGTCTCGTCACGGGGAACGCATCAGCGTGCGCAGCACGCTGAGCAGGCGCCAGTTGCAGCCCGGACACCAGATATCGCCGGCGCTCCTTTGACCGCGGTAGACGTGGTGGTAGACGACGCCGTCGCGGTACAGCTCGCGTTGGAAGAAATCGAGAATCGCCTGGGCGCGCTCGCGATACGCCGGCTTGCCGGTCACAACGCCGAGTCGATGAAACGCCAGGGCTGCGTAACTGTTGGTCGAGAGAGACAGATAGCCGCTTGGGCCGACTTGCGTGGTACTCGCGAAGTAGGCGCCGCGCTGTGGTTCCCACAGCCGATCGAGCCCGGCCGCCGCCGCTTCGGCCCGCTCGAGGTAGCCGCGGTCGCCGCTCTCTGCGTGTGCCTGCAGCAACGCCAGGATCATCATCGCGTTGGGCAGCAGCCAGACGTCATCCTCGCCCGGTCGCGCGCGATAGACCCGGCGCGACTCGTCCCACGCAGCCGGACCGGCAGCATCGACCAGCGCGCGCCCGACGGCCGCCGGGTCGATGAACCAGGCCAGGCACCGACGCGGAAACGCTTCCGCGAAGCGCAGCTGCGACTGCGCGATTTGTGAGCCGAGGACGGTCGGGCCGTACCCGTACCCACCGCCTCCGGTGAGCCAATCGACCCAGTCCAGGTAGTGTCGATCGAGCAGCGCCACGGCGCCGGAAAGCGCCAGCGAACGCCGCAGCGAGCTTTCCGCCCACTCACGCGGAACCGCATCCGGATGTCCGAGAGCCGCGAAGAAGCCGGCGGCGGCGAACGAGATCTCATCAAAGTTCCGCGGCCGGGGCCACGCCAGCAGCGCGTCTTCCCGCTCCAGGACTTCCCGCGCTGCAGCGTCCTGGTGCGCGACCAGCAGCATCTCGGTCGCGTAGCCGGGAGAATCGCCGTAGTCGTAGGCGAAATCACCGTGCCGTCGGGGCAGCCGACTCATCAGCGTGTCGAAGACTCCATCGAACATCGCGCGGTAGCGAAAGTCGGCGGGCCGCAGCTCGACGGCCTGCAGCGCACCGGTCGCGGGCGTCTCCGGCTGCAGCGGCCGCCGGCCGAACAGCGTCTCGCGCGGCTGGGTCGCCAGACTGTCCAGCAATAGGATCACGTAGCCGGTGTGGCTCTCGAGCGCGGCATCGCGCGCCAATGCCGCGGCCGCGGCTCCGCTCGTCAGCCAACGCAGGATTGCCACCGCACGCTCGCGGTAGGCCATGTCGCCGGTGTCCTTCGCTAGCAGGAGCAGCGCATTGGCCAGGTAGACGTTGGCGCTCGGGTCCTTGTCCCCGCGCGCGCCGGTCGAAAAGTAGGCACCGTCGACGTCGCGCAGCGCCTCCAGCGCTTCCACAGCCTCG
>CAYGXT010000515.1:0-2654 GCA_964353695.1 uncultured Myxococcaceae bacterium | reverse complement strand
GACGACCGGAGCCGACGTCGCGTGGGGCAGCGCCGTGAACACGGCCTCGGCCCGCGCGGCAACCGCGAGCGGGTCGGCCGCCGACTCGAAGTGCAGGTCCACGAGGCCCCGGAGCGAGGGAAAGACCTCGCCGACCGCCCGGCCCGCTCGCTGCTCGGAGGTGACGGCGACCAGCTCCGCTCGGGGATGCCGCCGGAGGATGCGCAGGAGCTCGAGGCCCGTGTACCCACTCGCCCCAACGACTGCGACGCGCATGGCGCGAGGGCTACCGCTTCGAGAACTGGAAGCGGGCGCGGGCACCACGCTGGCCGTACTTCTTGCGCTCCTTCTTCCGCGCGTCGCGCGTGAGGAAGCCGCCCCGCTTGAGGGTCGGGCGCAGGGTCGGATCGAACTTCTCGAGGGCGCGAGCCACGCCGTGTCGAACCGCACCAGCCTGACCCTCAGGGCCCCCGCCGTTGACCATGGCCTGGATCTCGAAGCGCCCGATCGCGTTCGACGTCTCGAGCACCTCACGGATCATGAGCTGCAGCGTCTCGCGGAAGAAGTACTCCTCGATCGGGTGGCCGTTCACCGAGAAGGTTCCCGCCCCAAGCCGCAGCCGCACACGCGCCACCGCCGTCTTGCGGCGGCCGGTCGCGGTGATGGTCGAGATCGCTTCAGGCAATGCGCAGCTCCTCTGGCTTCTGGGCGGCGTGCGGATGGCTCGGGCCGGCGTAGACCTTGAGCTTGGAGAGCATCTTCCGTCCAAGAGTATTCTTGGGAAGCATGCCGCGTACGGCGTGCTCGATGACCCGCTCGGGGTGCGCCGACGCCAGCACCTTGCCAGCGGTGATGGATTTGAGACTGCCCATCCAGCCCGAATGACGGTAGTAGGTCTTCTGCTCGAGCTTGCGGCCCGTGAGCTTCACCTTCTCCGCATTCACGATCACGACGAACTCGCCGGTATCGACGTGCGGCGTATAGATCGGGCGATGCTTGCCCCGCAGGATCGAGGCCACGCGCGTGGCCATCCGGCCGAGGACCACGCCCGACGCGTCCACGACGAACCAGCGCCGCTCGACGTCTTCGGCCTTTGCGCTCTGCGTGGCGCGGTGAGCCACTGCTCCCATCGGTCTCGCTCCTGGACCCGCCCGCCGGCGCGCTCTCGGGCCGTGCTGCTACTCGGGGCGGTCGATTTCGGTGAGCGCAGACAGGTACCGGACGGGGCTGGCAGCGTCAAGCCGCAAGGCCCGGGAAGCCCAAGAGAATCCGTCGGGTTCAGTCCTCGACCCAGACCAACAACAGGCCGCAAGCCGGCGCCGTAGGGCCCGCCTGGCGTCGATCTCGTGCGGCCAGGATGCGCTCCAGATCCGTCTCGGGCCGGATTCCCCGCCCCACCTGGAGAAGAGTCCCCACCAGGCTTCTGACCATGTAGCGAAGGAAGCCATCACCCTCGAACTCGAGGATCACCTCGTGGCCGGGCTCGCCATCGACCCCCACCCGGAACAGGGTCCGCTCCGTGCCGCTCTCGTCCTCCGCGTCGCGCTCCCGGCGCCGGGTCTCGAAGGAGGCAAAATCGTGGCGGCCGGCCAATGCAGCGGCGGCCTGCCGCATGACGCCGAGGTCGAGGGGCGAGCGCACCCAGGCATGCGTCCGCTCACGGAGCGGCGAGCGGACGGGGCCGTTCCACACCCGGTAGCGGTAGAGCTTGCTGCGCGCGTCGCGCTGCGCGCTGTAGCCAGCAGCCGCCTCGCTGGCCGAGCGGACGGCCAGGTCGGGAGGGAGCTCGGCGTTGAGCGCGCGGGCCAGGGTTGCAGCGTCGAGTCGCGTCTCGAGTCGCACGCTCGCCAGCTGCCCTTCTGCGTGGACACCGGCATCGGTCCGGCCCGCGCTGACGACGCGCGCGGCAGATCCCGTCACGCGGCCGAGCGCCTCTTCGAAAACACCCTGCACCGTGCGTGCGCCGGGCGCCTGCGCCTGCCAGCCGGCGAAGCCGGTGCCGTCGTACTCCAGCACGAAACGGAACGTCGGCACTTCGCTACTCGCTGAAGCCGAAGCGTGCCTCCGCGAGCTTCACGCCGTTCGCGGCCGCGAGGTGCAGCGTGTCGGCGGCGAGCCAGAGCAGGAGCCCTCGCTCGCTCGACGGATCGCGGCGCAGACGCCCCACCAGCACGACGTCGCGTCCGGCAGTGGCTCGCGTATTCGGGCCCTCGGCATCCACGTCCCAGAGCTCGACGCCGGGCGCCTTCGCCAACAGCTCGCGTGCCTCCCGCGGGTCGAGCGCCGTCTCGGTCTCGAGGCAGAGCGTTGCGGCATCTCCCGCGAAGGTCGGCACGCGCACGCTCGAGACCGCGATGCCGACGCCCTCCCCCACCAGGCGCCGCAGATCGCTCGCGAGAGAGCTCTCCATCGCGGTGCTGCCGTCCTCCTCAACCTCGCCCACGGCAGGCAGCAGGTCGAAGGCTACTGGCCGGCCAAAGTGCGGTGCCTCGGGCAGATCCTGCTGGTTGAAGAGCGCGATCGTCTCCGAAGACAGGGCCTCGATGCCGAGCCGCCCCTCTCTCGAGACGGAGGTCAGCACCGTTCCGACGACGCGACGAAGTCCCGCCGCTCGGCCGAGCGGTACCAGGACCGGCGCCCAGGCCAGCGCCGCGCTGGCCGGCGCCGCGATCACG
>CAYGXT010000514.1:0-2666 GCA_964353695.1 uncultured Myxococcaceae bacterium | reverse complement strand
CTGCGGGCGTTGCGATGCTCGAGACCCAGGACCTGGCGCGCTTCATCCAGAGTTCGGTCGACGACGTCTTCGTGGGCATGGCCTGGGGCGGCCTGCTGGCCGTGCTCGTGGTGTTCGCGTTCCTGCGCAACGGGCGATCGACGCTGATCGCCGCCACCGCAATCCCCTCCTCGCTGATCGCGAGCTTCGCATTCTTCTACTTCTTCGGCTTCACGCTGAACGTGATGACCCTGATGGCGCTCTCGCTCTCGATCGGTCTTCTGGTGGATGACGCCATCGTGGTGCTCGAGAACATCTACCGGCACATCGAGCTCGGCGAGGAGCCGCGCGCGGCGGCCTCGAACGGCACTCGGGAGATCGGCCTCGCCGTGCTGGCCACGACGCTCTCGATCTGCGCCGTCTTCGTTCCGATCGCCTTCATGGGCGGCATGATGGGCCGGTTCTTCCGGGAGTTCGGGTTGGTGGTGACCGTGGCCGTGCTGGTCTCGCTGGTGGTGGCGCTCACGCTCACGCCCATGCTGTCGTCGCGCTACCTGCAACTCACGACGTCCCACGGCAGGGTCTACCTTGCTTTCGAGCGCGCCTACTCGCGGCTGGAGCGGGAGTACCGCCGGCTGCTGGGCTGGGGCCTCGCGCACAGACTCTCGGTCGCCGGCATCGCGGTGGCCGCCATCCTGACCGGCGTGATCATCGCCCGCGGCGTTCCCTTGGACCTGGTGGTGGAGGCCGACCGCGGCGAGTTCAACATCTGGCTCAAGCTTCCTCTCGGGAGCACGCTTTCCCAGACGCTCTCGAACGTCTCTTCCGTCGAGCAGGCGCTGCACGCGGAGCCGGACGTCCGATCGGTCTTCTCGACCGTCGGCGGCGGGATTCAGAAGCGCGTGAATGAGGCGAACATCTACGTCCAGCTCTCCCCCAAGAGCCAGCGCGGGCGCACTCAGGCGCAGGTCATGACGGAGACGCGGCGGATCGTTTCCGGTCTCGGGCTCCCGCTCCGAGACTTCGCGGTCGAGCAGATCTCCTGGTTCAGCGTGTCCGGCTCCCGTTTCACGCCGCTCATGTATTCGATTCGCGGGCCTGACATCGATCGGCTCAACTTCTACACGCAGAGCCTGATCGCGAAGCTGCGCGCCGCCGGTGGCTACGCCGATCTCAGCTCGAGCTACGAGACGGGAAAGCCCGAGATCGCGCTCGAGATCAACCGCGAGCGTGCTGCAGATCTTGGCGTGCCCGCGCTTCAGATCGGGAGCACGATCGCGACGTTGATCGGCGGACCCAAGGTCGCGAGCCTCGAAGAAGGAGGCGAGCGCTACGACGTTCGCGTGCAGGTGCTTCCTGGCTACCGCGACGATCCGCTCAAGCTCGGGCTGCTGATGGTGCGAGCGCCGATGGGTGCCCTGGTGCCGCTCCCGAATTTGGTCTCGGCCCAGATCGCCAGCGGGCCGGTTCAGATCGACCGCGAGAACCGCGCGCGCGTGATCACGCTGCTCGGCAACGTCCAGGGCAAGGCTCTCGGCGACGCGACCCAGGACGTCGAGCGCTTCGCGAAGGAGCTCGGCATCGAGGGCGAGTACGAGATCAAGGCGGCGGGGCAGACCGAGCACATGGCGGAGAACGTCGCAGCCATCAGCTTCGCTTTCATGCTGGCGCTGGCCGCGCTCTACATGATCCTCGCCTCGCAGTTCAACTCCTTCGTGCACCCCTTCACGATGATGCTGGCGGCGCCGCTCTCTTTCGTGGGAGCCTTTGCGGGGCTCTACATCGCGGGCCTGCACCTCGACATGATGGGGCAGATCGGGCTCCTGATGCTGATGGGCCTGGTCATGAAGAACGGGATCCTGCTGGTGGACTACACCAACACGCTGCGCGAACGCGGGCTGGGGCAGCGCGATGCCGTGCTCGAGGCCGGGCCGACGCGGCTGCGTCCCGTGCTGATGACGACGGTCGCGACCATCTTCGGCATGCTGCCGGTCGCCTTCGGTACGGGCGACGGCTCGGAGTGGCGCGCGCCCATCGGCATCCTCGCGATCGGAGGGCTGCTCACGTCTACCTTCTTGACGCTGCTCGTCGTGCCGGTGTTCTACACCCTGATCGACGACGCGCAGCTCGCGGTGACAAAGCGCGCGGCAGCGCTGCGGGCCCGCCTCGCGGGTCGCAGCCCCGTGGCTCGCGAGCGCGACATCGCCGTCCCGTCCGGCACCGGGCACGCGCCGCTCTAGCCGACGATTTCGAGGCTTCCGGGCTCGCCGGCGACGAGCGTTCCGATCGCCGCCGCGGCCGGCGTGCCGCGGCGCTGCAGGTCGGCGAGAAGATCCGCCTCGCGGTCGGGAGCCACCGCCAGCAGCAGGCCGCCGGAGGTCTGGGCGTCAGCGAGCAGCAGGCGCAGCACGTCGTCGACGCTCTGGTCGAAACGCGCATGGGGCGTCACATACTCGAGGTTGCGGCGGCTGCCGCCGGGCACCAGGCCCTCGGCCGCCAGCGCCGGAGCGAACTCGAGGATGGGAACGCGGCGGGCCTCGACCCGCGCAGCGAGCCCCGAGCCGAGGCCGAGATTTCTGAGATGACCGAGCAGGCCGAAGCCCGTGACGTCCGTCGCCGCGCGTACGCCTGCCGCGAGGGCGGCCTGCATCGCGGGAGGTGAGCGTTGCAGCGAAGCTACAACTCCC
>CAYGXT010000513.1:0-2679 GCA_964353695.1 uncultured Myxococcaceae bacterium | reverse complement strand
TGCATGGGAATCCACCACGACCTCGTCGGCCACGATATGGATGTCGCCGGCGTTGCCGCTTCGGGCCACGCGATCTCCGCCGTCGGTTCCCGATGCGCCGGTGGTGCTCGTCTCGATGCGGGAAAACTCGCCGACGAGAAGGCGCGGGGTCTCGATCCGGATCTCACCCGCAGGGCCGTCGCCCTCGGCGATGGCGAGGATCGCCGCGGGGTGATCCGGAAACTCAGGAACCAGTTCGTGCAGCTCGACGGCCTCGGAGGCGCGTACCACGATGCGACCTCCCAGCTCGGTGCCGCGCGAGACCGCTCGAAGCATGCCTCCGGACTCGAGCGTGAGGCGGCCCACGTCCAGCTCGATCATGCCGCTCGCGCCGCCACCCGGAACGTCGAGGAACTTCTGCGCCGCGTCGGTGTCGATCCGGCTCAGCTCGGAGAGCGTGACGACCGGGGCGACGACGCGAACCAAGCCTCCGGCGCCGGAGCCGTAGGTCCTCGAGAGGAGGTGCGCAGCGTCCAGACGCACCGATTCATCGGTCTGCACCTCGATCGTGCCGGCCTTGCCGCTGCCCTGGCCGTCCGTAACGACGAAAGCCCCTTCCATGTCGAGGCGGCCGACGCGCAGCACGATCTCCGACGCGTCGCCCGTCGCGTTCGGATTCGAGCGTCCGTCGAGCACGGCGCTTTGGCCCAGGACGAGCAGCGGCGTCTCGACCTCGATCCTGCCGCCGCCCTGATCGCGGGCCACCGCGGAGAGCTTCGTGGTGCTCTCGAGATAATCGAGGCCCTCGCCGCCGAAACCCACCAGCGATACGGAGTCGCTGGCGTGAACGACCAGCGTGCCGGGCCGGCCGTTTGCGCCGTTTCCGGCATCCACCTCGATGCGAGAACCGCCTTTGAGGCGCAGCGACCCGATGTCGAGCTCGATGCGACCGGCGTCGCCCATGCCCTGCGTGCGGGCCGTGATCATGCCCTGGTCGTCGAGCGTGAGCAGCGGCGTTCGGATCGTGAGGGAGCCGGCGTTGCCCGTGTTCGTCGTATGCGTGGAGATGCCGGCCCACTGATTGTCGGCGGTGCGGCCGGAGAGGGCGACGCGCTCCGAGGCCTCGACCAGGACGTCGCCGCTATTCGCGTTGCCATTGCTCGTGGTTGCGACCAGGCCGCCTCCCGAGAGGTCAACGACGCGAGCCCGGATCTCGAGGGGGGGCGTCTTCCCGAAGGTTGCCCTCGTCTCGATCTGGGCCGAGTCGTTCACTGCGAGCGTTCCTGCGTTCACGTCGATCCCGCTGTGGCCGGACGGGGAGAATACGGCGAGGGCAACGCGGCTCGTCGGGCCCACGATGCGGACATCCTCGGCCGAGAGGGAGAGCCGCGCATCGAAGATCCCGCCAGCGGTCACGGAGCCGCCGTCGTGGACGCGGATCGCGTCGCGGGCCGCCACGCTGAGGTCTCCATTCACGGTACGCAGCGTGCCGGCCACATCGACGTTTCCGCCGGCCAGGGCGAGCGAGCCGGCGCCCACGGAGAGAGACGCGCCGGCTTGCACGACGAGGTTGCCAGCGGCCGGCCCGAGAAAGCCGAAGGCCGCCGGCGCCGCCGTGCTCAAAACCTCTCCGACCTGGGGGGTGGCAGCAAAGCTCTTCTCGTCGGCAAAGCGGAGCGAATCGGTACTCGATACATGGAGTCCGGCCGGAAGATCGAGGGCCGCACCCGGAGCGAAGACGACACCGGAGGGGTTCAGCAGGTAGAGATCCGCCCCCTGGATCGTGGAGCGGAGCAGGCCCGCGATCTCCGAGGGCTGTCCGCCCGTCACGCGCGCAATCACGTTCGAGAACGCCGGGCCCCCATCGGCCGAGAAGGTGGCGCTTCTCCCGGATTCGATCCCGAAGAGGGAGAAGCTGTGAAAGAGGTTGCTGCCCTCGGGGCGGCCCGCCGTGGCCGGGATCTGATAGTCCGTTCCCGGACCGCGGGGTCCGTCTCCGATCTGCGCCGGGCCTGCCGCTCCGCCGAGGCTGCCGTCGAAGACGACCTCCGCTTGCCCGGGGGTAGCGAACGCGAGCAGCAGGAGCATCAAACCGGCCGGGGCCGGGGGAGAACAGCGGGACATCGAGCAGGACCTCGCGAAGCCCAGGCAGACCAAGGCGCGCGAAGACTCTCGCGCGCCGCCAATTCTACTACCGTTCGCCGGGCTCGTGGGCCTGATCGCACGCTCGATGCCAGATGGCAGGATGAGCCGAGGCCGGGAAGACGATGAAAACAGGCAGTACGCAGGATGCGATCGTCGTCGGGGCGGGCCCGGCCGGGGCCACGGCTGCGTATTATCTTGCGGCGAGCGGCAAACGCGTCGCCTTGCTCGAGAAGGCCAGCTTCCCGCGCGACAAGATTTGCGGCGATGCCTGGTGCGCGCCGGCCCTCGACATTCTCGAAGACATGGGCGTGCTTCAAAAGCTCGAGGCCGAGGGGCTGATCCGCGACACCACCTCGGGCGGCTTCATCTCGCCCTCCGGAGAGAGCTTCGTCGGCAGCGGCCAGGAGGGCGGCGCACCCGGAACCCGCTGCTATGCGATCAAACGTATGCTCTGCGATGAACGCATCGCCCGCCGCGCGGCGCAGGCGGGTGCGGAGCTGTTCGAGAACGCGAACGTAGCCAGCGCCCGACTCGAAGCTGACGGCCTATGGACGG
>CAYGXT010000512.1:0-2694 GCA_964353695.1 uncultured Myxococcaceae bacterium | reverse complement strand
CGGACGATATGAACGGTCCCCTCCGAACGGTGCAGATCGCCCCCATGACGACGATGGGCAGGATCCCGTCGAAATGAGCGGCAGCCTGCTCGGGGGTGTCGGCGAACTGGACGGCGCCGGCCTTCATGCGGCCGCCGGAGAGCACCTGGCTCTTCAGAACCACCGGGCCGCCGATCTCAGCGGCAGCGCGCCGCGCCTCGTCCGCCGTGCGGGCCAGGGCCCGCTTGCCGAGGGGCAGGCCATGGCGCGCGAACAGGGCCTTCGATTCGTATTCGTAAAAGCGCATGCAAGCCTCGAGGCAGCCGGGGAAAGGCCCCGTAAGAGCGCGAACCGTAACGTCATTCCGTGCGTCGGGCAAGGCAGGCGGACGGCAGGTACGCTCCCGCCGCACACGCCAAGGAGCCGCCATGCCGTCCGCCCTGCACCCCATTATGGAAGCCATCGAGGCGCGCGCGAACGCCGACGCCTTTCTCGGCCTCGCCGTCCCGAAGAGCTTCCGTGCCGTCACGACCCATAAGGACGAGCAGAAGATGTTCGAGGGCGTGGCCTCGGCCGACAAGGATCCGCGCAAGTCGCTGCATCTGGACGAGGTGCCGACGCCGGAGATCGGCCCGGGGGAAGCGCTGATCGCCGTCATGGCTTCAGCGATCAACTTCAATACCGTCTGGACCTCGATCTTCGAGCCGTTGCCGACATTTCTTTTTCTCGAGCGCAACGGCAAGCGCAGCGCTCTCTGGAAGCGCCACGACCTGCCCTACCACATCGTCGGCAGCGACGCGGCGGGCGTCGTGCTGCGCGTGGGCGCGGGCGTGTCGAAGTGGAAGCCGGGAGACCGCGTCGTGGTGCACTGCAACTACGTGGATCTCGAGGAGCCCGAGGGCCACGACGACGCCATGCTGGATCCGAACCAGACGATCTGGGGCTTCGAGACGAACTTCGGCGGCATGGCCGAGCTCGCGCTGGTGAAGGGCAACCAGATCATGCCGAAGCCCGAGCACCTGACCTGGGAAGAGGCGGCGTGCAGCGGCCTCGTGAACTCGACGGCCTACCGCCAGCTCGTCTCGAAGCATGGGGCGGGGATGAAGCAGGGCGACAACGTGCTGATCTGGGGCGCGTCGGGCGGCCTCGGCGGCTACGCCACTCAATATGCCGTCAACGGCGGCGCCTTCCCGGTCGGCGTGGTCTCGAGCCCGCACCGCGCCGAGATCGTCCGCAAGCTCGGCTGCGAGCGGGTGATCGATCGCAAGGCCGAGGGCTATCGCTTCTGGGACGGCGACAAGATGAACATGAAGGAGATGCGCCGCTTCGGGGGCCGGATCCGCGAGCTCACCGGCGGCGAGGATCCGGAAATCGTCTACGAGCATCCGGGTCGCGAGACCTTCGCGGCCAGCGTCTTCGTCGCGCGCCGCGGCGGCACGATCGTCACCTGCGCCTCGACCAGCGGCTTCGAGCACGTCTACGACAACCGCTATCTCTGGATGAACCTGAAGCGCATCGTCGGCTCGCACTTCGCCAACTACCGCGAGGCCTGGGAGGCGAACCGACTGATCTGCAAGGGCGTGATCCATCCGACGCTCTCGCGCACGTTCCCGTTCCAGCAGTCGGGAGAAGCCGCGCTGGAGGTGCACAAGAACCTGCACGACGGCAAGGTCGGCGTGCTCTGCCTCGCGCCGCGCGAGGGGATGGGCGTCGTCGATACGGCGCTGCGCGAGAAGCTGCTACCGAAGATCCAGCTCTATCGGAGCTGAGTGTCCCGGCGCAGGGCCACCTTGTCGATCTTTCCGATGGGGAGCATCGGCAGCATCTCCGCGATCACGATGCGCTTGGGCAGCTTGAAGTTGACGAGATGCTCCCGGCAGAAGGCCCGGAGCTCCTCTTCCTTCGGATCCGTGCCCGGTCTGCGGATTACGTAGGCGAGACCGACCTCGCCGAAGAGCGGGTCGGGAACGCCGAACACGGCCGAGAGCGCAACGGCAGGATGCGCTTCGAGCACCTGCTCCACCTCCTTCGGATACACGTTCTCGCCGCCCGACTTGTACATCTCGCTCATGCGGCCGCGCAGGGCGTGGTTGCCGTCTGGCCGCAGCAGCGCAACGTCATTGGTGTGGAGCCAGCCCTGCGCGTCGATGGCCGCTGCCGTCGCTTCGGGCCGGCGCCAGTAGCCGAGCATGATGTGGCTACCTCGCACCAGGATCTCGCCCTCTTCGCCGGGCTCGACCGGCGTGCCGTCCGGCCTCGCGATGCGTACTTCGAAGTGGGGATCGGGGCGCCCCACGGTCTCGGAGAGAGTCTCGATGTCGTCGTCCGGCTGCGTATAGGTGACGGAGCCTGTCGTTTCCGTCATGCCGAAGCTCGTCGCCACCACCACGCCGGGGCTCGTGCGCCGGAGCGCCTCGATCATCTCGCGCGGAGCGCGCGAGCCGCCCCAGATGATCCAGCGCAGGCTCGAGAGATCGAACTTCTCGAAGTCGGGCTGCGCGAGGGCGAGTGCAAACATGGTCGGAACCTGGCCCCAGCACGTGAGGCGCTCGCTCTCGATCAGCGCGAGCATGCCGTGTGGATCGAACTTCTCCATATGGAACATGGTGCCCCCGGCAACGAGGGCGTAGGACGACATGTCGCCCATGAAGCCGATGTGGTTGACGGGAAGGTTGCAGATGCCCCGGAGCGGCTCCGTGGCCCAGCGCCCCGCCT
>CAYGXT010000511.1:0-2694 GCA_964353695.1 uncultured Myxococcaceae bacterium | reverse complement strand
AGATCAGCGTGATCACCGAGATGAACGTCTGGCGCCGCTTCGCCACCAGGTAGCGGGCGGCGATGAACCACTCGGCCCCCGCCCGCAGATCGGCAAGCCCCGCCGCGGCCAGGGGCAGTAGCCCGAGCAGCACCACCGCCGCGAAGAGCGCGAGAACAAAGGCGCCGGCCGCGCTGATGCCGGGCTGGGGCACGGGCACGATCCACGCCAGCGCGATGCCAGGGAGCAGCGCGAGCGCGAGGACGCGCAGCAGCCGTTCGGACTCCGCCGGTCCGGAGCTCGCGGCTTTCTGGCCGCGACGCCGGCGGCGCCACGCGAGGCCGAGAGCGACCGCCGCTGCCACCAGGGCCGGTGCCGCGGCGAAGGCGAACCGTCCCGTGCCGCCAACGAGGACACCGTAGCCGAGTCCGAGCACGGCGAGGCTCAGAGTGCCGAGCCGCGACGGCGGCAGCCGCCGCAGCAGCGCCAGCGTCAGCGAGAGCAGGAAAACGAGCGCAACGGCCGCGAGGGCCGTCGCGCGCAGCCATAGCCCGAGCGGCGAGACCTCCGCGCCGAAGACCTCGGCATCGAGCAGCTCGAAGGCGAGCCCGCCCGCCAGGGGCGCCGCGCAAAGTCCGGCGATCACGACACTCCGTGGCCGCCGCACGGCGCGCGCGAAACGCTCGAGCACCACGACCGAAGAGCCCAGGAACAGGATCGTGAGCGCGTTGATGCCGAGCGCCAACGCCACGATGAAGCTGAGCGCCAGCGTGCCGCCGGCGGCGGAGAGCAGATCCCAGAGCGCCTCGAGCCCGAGCATCACTCGGACGGCTCGGGCCGCAGGTGCGGAAAGAGCTCCACCTCGCGCAGCGTCGGCGCATCCGCCAGCACCATCGCAAGGCGCCCAACGCCGACGCCGAGCCCTCCCGTGGGCGGGAGCCCGTGCTCGAGAGCGCGGAGATAGTCCTCGTCCATCGGGTGGGCCTCCTCGTCTCCCGCCGCGGCCGCCTTGCTCTGCTCCGTGAAGCGCGCGCGCTGCTCGTCGGGGTCGTTCAGCTCGCTGAAGGCGTTGCCGAGCTCCATCCCCGCCACGAAGAGCTCGAAGCGCTCCACCAGCCGCGGATCGGAGGCCTTGCGCTTGGCCAGCGGCGAGAGCTCCACCGGATAATCGGTCATGAAGGTAGGCTGAACAAGGTTTGGCTCGACCTTCTCGCCGAACAACTCGTCCACCATGCGTCCCCACGTAGGCGCGTCGCCCGGCTCGAGGCCGGCAGCGCACACGGCCTGGCGCAGGCTCTCGAGATCGGGCGCCGCCAGGATGTCTACGCCGCAGGCTTCGAGCAGGGCGTCACGAATCGTGATCCGCGGATAGGGCCCCTTCAGTTCGATCGTCTGTCCCTGGTACTCGAGCTTCGTGCCTCCGGCCACACGCTCCGCCACGTGCTCGAACATCGATTCCACCAGCTCCATCATGCCGTGGTAGTCGGTGAACGCCTGATAGCACTCGAGCATGGTGAACTCGGGGTTGTGCTTGCGCGAGAGGCCCTCGTTGCGGAAATCGCGCCCGATCTCGTAGACACGGTCGAGACCGCCGACGACGAGACGCTTCAGATACAGCTCGTCCGAGATGCGGAGGTAGAGCCTCTGATCGAAGACGTTCAGGTGGGTGACGAAAGGACGCGCCGCCGCGCCGCCGTAGATCGGCTGCAGCACCGGCGTCTCGACCTCGAGAAAGCCGCGGCCGTCGAGGAAGCTCCGCATCGCCTTCACCGTGTGGCTGCGCACGAATGCTGCGCGCCTCGCCGTCTCGTTCACGAGCAGATCGAGATGGCGCTGCCGGAAGCGGGCCTCGACGTCCTGCAGCCCATGCCACTTCTCGGGCAGCGGGCGCAGACTCTTTGCAAGCATCGTGAGGCCGGTGGCCGCCAGCGTCGGCTCTCCCGTCTTCGTGCGCCAGAGCGTGCCTTCGACGCGCACGGCGTCACCCACATCGACCTGATCCAGGAGCGCCAGCACCGCCTCGGGGGCCTCGCCCTTGCGGGCGCTGGCCTGGAGCTTCACACCGTCTTCGAGGAGATCGAAGAAGCGGAGCTTGCCGAAGCTGCGCAGCGACATCACGCGGCCCGCAACCGCCGCGCGCTCCTTCGCGGCTTCGAGCGCCGCTGCGTCCCGATCCCCAATGCGCGCCCGCACGGCCGCGATGCGCTCCACCGGCTCCACGCGCGCGGGGAAGGGATCGATCCCCTGCCCGCGCAGCGCCTCGAGTCGCGCACGCCGCGCCTCCCGCTCGGATTCGCTCACGCCCTCTCCTTGCCCGGATCCGCGCGCCACAGCAGCGTCGCGCGGATGAACCGATCGATGTCGCCGAGCAGCACGCCCTCGGTATTGCCGGCCTCGCAGCCCGTTCGGTGATCCTTCACGCGCTGACTCGGATGGAGCGTGTAGGAGCGGATCTGGCTGCCGAAGTTGACATCGCGTTTTTCACCGCGGAGGGCTGCGATCTTCGCCTCCTGCTCCTCGCGTGCACGCTCGTAGAGACGGGCACGCAGCACCTTCATGGCGGCAGCACGATTCTTATGCTGCGAGCGCTCGTTCTGGCACTGCACGACGATACCGGTCGGGAGATGCGTGAGGCGCACCGCAGAGTCGGTCTTGTTGACGTGCTGGCCGCCGGCGCCTCCTGCGCGGTAGGTATCCACCCGAAGCTCGCTCTCG
>CAYGXT010000510.1:0-2709 GCA_964353695.1 uncultured Myxococcaceae bacterium | reverse complement strand
ACGACGATTGAGTTGGCAGCGAAGCGTGCAACCCGGTGGGCGGGCGTCGAGGTGCAGCGGGTCGTGCCGAGTCTCACCAACGGCTACGGCATGACAGCAACGTACGGCATCCTCATGCTGGGTGGCGTGCGTGACCTGGTCGTGTTCCGCTGGCCAGGCTCGCCGCTCGGCTGAACACAGCAGCAACGTACGGACGGCACTCACTTCACGAGTTTGCGGCCGAGTAGATTCTCTTCCCAGAAGAGGCGGTCTTCTCTGGCAGGATCTTCGACCACGCGACTCGATGCGTCGAAGATCATCGTGGCCCGGCGCGCCGTGTCGTACTTCGGCCACGCCGGTATGCCGCGGTGATCGGGCGTACCGGTGGCTGCAAATGCAATCCATGCGTCTTGCATGGCTTCGGTGAGGCCGGCTGGGGGCTCGGTGCCCACGTCGGGGTCAGGGTTGTCGAACATGAAGCGCAGATCCAACGCGTGCCGCGCGCCGTATACGCCGTTCTCGACGGGCGAGTCCCAGGTGAAAAGATACATCCACGTATTGCCGTGCGGCGCCTGGGCTTCGGCCAGGTGAATCTGCGGCATGCGGAAGAAGAAGTCGGTGGCGATGGCCAACGCGATATCGCCGCTCTTCAACTCGGGCAGGCGGCGTTTGTAGTAATCGATGATTCCATCGCGTGTCGTGACATCCCAGATCTCGGTGTCGGGCGTAAACGAGAGCGTTATGGAGGCCGGGATGTAGGGCAGCCAGGGTTCGTATTTGATCCAGAAGCGCGTCTCGTCCTCGGTGGTGCCGGTGAGCAGCTCCACACCCCGAGCGCAGCCTTCGGCAACGGCGCGCAATGGGTCTTGCGGCACGATGCGCCCGTCGCGTACCGGCCCGAAGAGCCGGTCGCTGGCGAGTCCGGCCTCTTGGATGAGCCGCTCTTGCGCCTCCAGGATCACCTCTTGGGATAGTGCTTTGAGACCGGCGACATCGGTCGCGTGCGCCAGCTCCATGAAGCGACGCGTCACATCGCGCGCATGCTCCTGCGAGCGCGTGATCCGGAAGGCGCCGCTCTGCGAGATCACGCGGCGAAAAAGCCCTTGCGCAGGCTTCACGGTGAGCAGCGTCGCCACGCTGCCGGCGCCGGCGGACTCACCGAAGATCGTGACGTTCCCAGGATCCCCCCCGAAGCTGGCGATGTTGTCGTGCACCCAGCGGAGCGCGGCAACCTGGTCCAGGACCGCGAGATTGCCACTGTCGGCGTACGCGTCACCGCCAACCGCCGACAGGTCGAGGTAGCCCAGCGCGCCCATGCGGTAGTTGAACGACACCACCACGATCTCGCCGCGGCGGGCCAAGTTCGTCCCGTCATAGAGCGGGTCCATGCTGGATCCCCACAGGTACCCACCGCCATGGATGAAAACCATGACCGGACGCTTCACGCCGTCCACCGCGGGGGTCCACACGTTGAGCCGCAAGCAGTCTTCGTCCTGGAAATACAGCGAGGACGGCTCCGTCTTGTCGTAGCTCTGGGGGAACACCGGACCGAACGCCAACGCCGGATACACCCCCGTCCAGGGTTCCGCGGGCTGCGGCGGTTCGAAGCGCAGCTTGCCCACGGGTGGTTTGGTGAACGGGATGCCCAGGAAAATCTTCAAGCCGTCCGGCTCGACGCGGCCGGCGACGCGACCGGTCGTGGTCTTTGCCACCTCTTGATGAATGACGCGCCCGTTGGCGAGCTCTGATGCCGCGACGACATCCGGCACTCTCGGAATGTGCGCACACCCTCCGAGCGCAGTAGCCAAACACAGCAGCATCGTAGTGACGGGCGACCGTAGCCTCATTGCTCGCGTACCATGGGACGGGGCATGGCTTCGGTCAACTGCCCCCGCGGAATGTGCGCTTCAAGGCGAGATGGGAGATGTGGGCGGCGAGGTCAGCGGTAATGGCGGGCTAAGCGAACGCCGGCTATGAGACCTGGGCGAGCCTTTCGCATCTGACGATTTCCACCGTCGATGCGCGGACGCTCCTTGCCATGAAGGCGGCTGCGGCTCGGACGGTCGAGGACGCCAACGACATACGTTTCCTGGCGGATCGGCTCGCGTTGCGCTCGGCAGACGAGGTGCTCGCGGTGGTGCTGGCCTATTTTCCGGCCGAGCGGCTACCCGTCCGGGTCCGCCTGTTGCTGGAGGAGATGTTCGATGAACGTGCGTGAGCTGCTCGCTGCGTGCCGGCGTGATCGCGCGCACTTCCAGTTGCACGTCAACGGCTTCGTCGACGAGTTCCGCCGGGCGACGGCGGTCGCGCGCGTCGCCATGGTCGCCGCCGCCCCGACTACAACGGGACGCTTCGAGGGTCTCGCAGCCGCGGTGGTGAGCGCGCTGTGCCGCGAGACCGGCGTCGAGGCTCCGCCGTGGATCGCCTACACGGCGAGCCCCGAGCCATTCTTCGTACTGCCGGCGCGAAGCTTCCCGCTGCGCTTGCGCCTCATGCTCGAGTCCCCGCCGCCGTTTCGCGCCCGCAACGTGTTCGTTCCCGAGACCTACCTGTCGCGCGCCTGAGCGCAGGCTCTCCCCCGGGATGTCGCGCAAGGCTCGATTTCGGAACGCGTCAGCCTCGTGTCCTCGCGGGCTTGTCGATCTGTAGGTACGAGCCCTTGACATTCGTCGTTGGTTCCCATACTCTCTGATTTGTCATCCCGTCGGTCCCGATGGGTTCGCACATGTC
>CAYGXT010000509.1:0-2709 GCA_964353695.1 uncultured Myxococcaceae bacterium | reverse complement strand
AGTGTTCCCCATGACGCCATGAATCCCCCGCCGATGAGGAGAAGCCGGGTGGCTATCGGTGTGATTCTGTCCGTCATTGGATGCGAACCCTACTTGAGTCGGGGTGTTCGCCCACGGCACGCAGGAAGGGGACGGCCCCGGAACGAGCCCACCAGCGCGTGCGCAAGGATGCGGTGCTGGGCGACCACCCCCGCTGCGACCCCACGTACGATGATGCTACCAGGACAGCACGCCCTGGCGGAAACCGGCACTTAGCCGCTTCCTCCCCCGCCGCCGCCGCGAGTCGGTCGACTTCACGGCCCAGCTGCCTGCTGCATCTCAGCTCGGGCAGATGAATCTACACGTCAGCCGCTAGACTCATCCGTTCCCGTGCACTCAACTTCCCTCTACCGCCCCCAGATCGACGGACTCCGGGCGATCTCGATCCTTGCCGTCGTGGGTTACCACGCTGCGCTACCTGGGCTCTCGGGCGGATTCGTCGGCGTGGACGTGTTCTTCGTCATCTCGGGCTATCTGATCCTGGGCCAGATCGGATCCGGGCTGGTCGCAGGGCGCTTCAGCCTCTCGGCCTTCTATGGCCGGCGCTTCTTGCGGATCCTGCCAGGTTTCGTGCTCCTATTGACGGCGACCGCGCTCGCGGCTTGGTTCGTGCTCGTCACGCCCGACGACATCCGCGAGTTCCGTCGCGAACTCGTCTCATCCGCCTTGATGTACGCGAACCACCACTTTCTCGTGAGCGAAGGCGATTACTTCGGTCGCGCCATACAGGTCAAGCCTCTGCTCCACACCTGGTCGCTCATGGTCGAAGAGCAATTCTATCTGGCTGCACCGATTGTAGCGATGGGGTTTTATCTCGCGGCGCGCCGCTCCGACCGGCTTCGTCGGATCTCTTTGCTCCACCTCGGTCTCGCGCTCATCGTCGTGTCACTGATCGCATCCGCTGGATTCTCGGATCCTGAACACAACATTGCCTTCTTCCTCACCCCGCTTCGCGCCTGGGAGTTCGTCGTGGGCGGCCTCGTTTATCAGGCAGCGCCTCAGCTCGCGAAGCTTTCACAGCGAGCGAGATCGCTGCTCACGCCTCTCGGTCTCACACTGATCTTTCTGGCCGTGACCCGTTTCGATACCACCACACCGTATCCAGCACTGAACGTCGTGTTGCCCGTATCGGGAGCTGCACTCGTCATCGCGGGCGGGACATTGACCGAAATGGGCCGCACTGCACGCGTCTTGTCGAGTCGCGTTCTCACCGGTGTCGGCCTTGTATCCTACGAGTGGTACCTGTGGCATTGGCCGCTGCTCGTCTTCGGCCGCTTGGTTCTTCCCGAATCCAACCCCCTGGCTCGCGATCTCGCCGCGGTGGCGATCGGGCTGGGCCTCGCGTTCCTCACCTACCGATACGTCGATCAATCGATCCGCCGCCATCGCGCCGTGCTGCTTCGTCGACCTCTACTGGTTGTCGCGTCGGCCGCAGGAGTCCTCGTTGCCTTTGCCGTCGTCGGCCAGCGAGAGTTCAAGCAGGTTCAGGAATTTGCGACTCTAGAGCGCACCCGCTTGATCGACGAGCAGGGCGCGGCGACGGCCGGCGGATTCGAGAGACGCTCCAGTGATGCGCCGATTGGACCGTTGGTCCCAATCAGCCAGTCGGTGATCGTAATCGGTGACTCGCATGCTGGGTCGATCGCGCCTGCGCTCGCGGATGTGGCCGCCGAGACCCACCTCAACCTGCTGCAGTCGACCAGTATCGGCTGCCTGGCGCTGCTGAACGTGGACGTCCTCTTGGATGGGGCGCCGGTACGCCGTTGCCGCGGATACTGGGAAGAAACGCTCGAGAAACTGAAGCAGGCTCAACCACCCGTGAGATCAGTCATCATGGTGCAGAACTGGCCCATGTACCTCGGGGGCACGGATAACCAGGGGCGTCGTCGGGCGATGGAGATCGGCCCCCGGAACGACGGGCGCGCAGAGGACCAGTTGGCGTTTCTGAAGCAGCAGCTATCGGTTACTCTGGACGCACTGGAGGCGGCTCAGGTCAAGCGCATATTGCTGGTCGGGGCATTGCCCCAGTTCGACCGTAACCCGGTCAACTGCATGATGCGGGCCCACAGGTTTTCGGGAGATCTCGGACGCTGTCGACAGGCTGCGTCGGCTGGCGAGCCCCGGCTTTCTGAGATCAAGGACGCGCTCGATGCGGTCGTTAGAGGTCATGCGGGTAGACGACGGATCGATCCGCGGTCCTCGCTCTGCGCGGGCGATTATTGCAGCGCAATCGACGAGGATGGGCGGCTGCTCTACGTCGATACGAACCACGTCAGTCGCGCGGGTGCTGCACGGCTCTACCGCGACTTGAGACCCGACATGGATTGGGGGCTCGGATTCCCTTGATCTGATCCATCGATCCCTCCCTCAGGCAGGAGGGGGAGTTTCAGGCGATCCCTGACAGCGTGCTGCTGAAGGCCGGCCGACGCTGGCCGACGGCGCACGGGAGGAAGTCATCCATGAGCAACAAGGTCGTCGCCCACTACCGGGACGGCAGGATCCTCAAGGGCCTGAGCGTGGACGTGGATTCGTCGAAGGCGAGCTGCCATGTCCGCGCCTCGGGCGGGCCCGCCGTCGAGGTCAAGCTGGCGGATCTCAAGGCGCTCTACCTCGTCCGTGACCTCGAAGGGGATCCCGGACGCCATGAGAGCATCCAGGTTACCCAGGGCG
>CAYGXT010000508.1:0-2712 GCA_964353695.1 uncultured Myxococcaceae bacterium | reverse complement strand
AGTGTTCCCCATGACGCCATGAATCCCCCGCCGATGAGGAGAAGCCGGGTGGCTAGCGGTGTGATTCTGTCCGTCATTGGATGGGCGCTCTCAAGCGGTCAACGCGGTTCGAGGACAACCGGGCTTACCAGCCCCGTCACCAGCCGGGCGCCATCGCGTGCGCGGATGGCGTCTTCCTCGGAGTAGAAGGAGGACGGCGTGAGGTCCTCCGCGCCGTAGAAGGCAAGCTCGCGATCGCGACGCAGGTCGCGCGAGATGGCCGCCATGCGCGGCACCTCTGCGCGGATCACGTCCGGGAAGCGATCGCGCTCCGCCGTCAGCACGTCGGAGACATCGTGGATGCGCGGCGCCTCGATCCCGTGGCTCCGGAGCAGCCCTTTCAGTGCGAGTTCAACGATCTCCTGCGCCTCACGCACGACGTCGGCCCAGCTCCGGGCCTCGAACAGGACGTCGAGCGCGCGCAGCCGTACGACGGCGCGCTGCACGTAGTCGGCGGCAAGATCACGATTGCGCACGTCAGGAAGCCGCCGTCCAGTACGGCTGTCCGTGTACCACTCGGCGCGACATCCCCTTCGCGACGATGTCCCGCCGGATCCGCACCAGCACACGCGACAGGGCGAAATCTCGCTCGAAGATCACGATGCCGTCGATCGCCAGCTCGGCCCAGAGTCCGCTCGGCCGGTCGTACGCCTCGGGACAGTGCGCGAAGTGCGGATCGATCGGCCTGCCCTCCCAGGACACCGGATCCTCGTCCCAGCGGCGATAGAGCGTGCGCGTGAGGCGCACCGATCGATCGACGACGATCAGCACGTCGGTGTCCGACGACGCCTCGGCTTCTCCGCGCGCGTACGACCCGTAGACCACGACGCCGACGAGACGCTCGCCGAGGAGCGCCGCGGCTCGGCGCACCACGGTTGCCGCCGGGCTCACGGTCGCCTGGCTCGCCGCCGGAGCGGCCAGGGACCGCTGGCAGTACTCGTTGAGCGACAGGCCCGCCGCCCTCGCGGCACGCCGGAGCGCGGCGTGGAGCTGCGGGTCGATCCTGAGGAGAAAGCGACCCGAGGGTTGCCTGATATCAGACTTCACAATCAATGATACTAACGGCTTTCGATGCGACGGCAAGCCGGCGGCCGCTTCTGTTCGGCTGCGGTGTGAGCATCCGGCGCGACGAGGCGCCGCTGCACCCGCCCGGGAGCCGCCCCGGGGCTACGGGCTACGCCGCCTCGAGCTCGCGGACGAGGACGGCCATCTCCGATTCGAGCGCCGCCGGCGCAACGCGTACGCGTACGACGCGGAAGGAAGAACAAGCGGGCGCTCTGCGATCACGGCGATCACGGCGATCACGGCGATCACGTCCGATAAGCATCTGACAAGTATCCCCCAGGGGAGATCCTGCCCTCCAATGGCGGGGATTTCAACCGGGCGGGCGGGGTGCCGCGACTGATCCGCGGCTTCGGCTGCGGGCCGCGGCAGGCTTCCGGTGGCTCGCGAGCACTGGGCTGCCTCTGCCGCGGTGCGGCCGGATGATTCGGGAGAGAGGGTGCCGACGCGGCGCCGGGAGGGCGCCGGGAGGCGCTCGGTGGGCTACGCGAAGAAGTCGCTCTCGGGCTGCACCTGCGAGAGCGCGTCGTCTTCCACGCGCCGCGCGGGCGCGAGCGGGGGGGCGCGCGCGGTATCTCCGGGGTCGGTGGGAGGCCCGGCAGCGGACTCGCTCGCCGAAGGCGCGGCAGCTCGATCCGAAGCCCGCGGCGGCGGCCCGGGGCACGAAGGGCCAGTGCCACGGACCCGCGGAGCAGGCTCTGCGGGCACGACGCGATCTCGGTCGCGAGCGGGTCGGCGTCGGCGGCATCGGCCTCGGGGCCGAGGCCTTCGCGCTCGAGCAGCCGGCAGAGCTTGCGGGCCACCTGCGCTGCCACGTGCGGCACCTCGGCATCGTCGGGCGCGGGGAGCGGGAAGAAGCGCGGCGCTTGCCCGCCCCCGGCGTCGTAGACCCGTCGAGCACGAGCGAGTGAAAGTGGACATTCGCATTAAGCGCATCGCCGAAGCGCTGCAAAAAGGTGACCGCGCCGCACTGGCCCCGGTCGATGCTCCACTGCTGGCGGGCGCGGCGGCGAAGCGAAGCAAAGACGGTGCGCACGAAGAGCGAGAGTACGGCGCTCGTCATCTCCGCGTCGTAGACGAGGCGATAGCGCAATGCGAAGGGGAGCGAGAGCAGCACTGGCGCACCGGGACCTCGGGGAGCACGCGGTCACGAGATGCGCTGCCGTGTCGGCCATGCGGCGCCCACCGCAGGAGGGGCAGAAGCCGCGGCCCTTGCAAGGAAAGGCAACGAGCCGGTCGCAGCCGCAGGTCGCAGCGAACGCGTACGAAGCCATGGTCGAGAATGCCACAAGCAACGTAGGCGCGGAACTCACGCTCCACGAAGCGGGGCACGGGATGCTCGCGGGCGCATGCGAGCTCGCCCGCTCGAGGAATCTTTCTCGAAAGTTTTGCGCTTCACCATCGAACGGCCCCCTTGACATTCGTCGTTATTTCCCATACTCTTTGATTTGTCATCCCGTCTGTCCCGATGGGTTCGCACATGTCCTCTCGCTCTCCCTCGGCTGCTTGCGAGCAATCCGTCCGTGCGGTGGAGGCGCCGCCGCCTGCCTTCCCGGCGCACAGGGAGCGTCCGTCCTCGCCGCCCTCCCCGGCGGCGCTGGCCTACCTGCG
>CAYGXT010000507.1:0-2717 GCA_964353695.1 uncultured Myxococcaceae bacterium | reverse complement strand
TGCCTGCCGCTCACGTTCCGCGGCAAGGTGCTGGGCGTGGCTCGCGTCTTCCCGCGCGAGCCCGGGCGCGCCGCTGCACGCACGGGCGAGGTGCTGGCGGCCGCCCTCTCGGCCGCGATCCGCAACGTGCTCCTCTACCGCAGCCTGCTCGAGGCGATCGACGAGGTGGCGAGCGCGCGGCGCGAGGCGCAGGCTTCCTGAGGTGCAGACCCTCATCGACAAGGCCCAGGTTCTGGTCGAGGCGCTGCCGTGGATCCGGCGCCTGTACGACAAGACCATCGTCATCAAGTACGGCGGCCATGCCATGACCGAGCGGGAGCTCCGCGCCTCCTTCGCGGTGGACGTGGTGCTCCTCAAGTACATCGGCGTGCGGCCCGTGATCGTGCACGGCGGCGGGCCTCAAATCGGCGCCACTCTCGAGCGCATGGGCAAGAAGTCCGTCTTCGTGGACGGCCTGCGCATCACCGACGATGAGACCATGGAGGCCGTCGAGATGATCCTCGGCGGCACCATCAACCAGGAGATCGTCGGCCTGGTGCAGCAGGGCGGCGGGCGCGCGATCGGCCTGACGGGCCGTGATGGCGGCCTGCTGCGCGTGGAGAAGAAGAGGCCGGGAGGCAGGGATCTGGGGAGGGTGGGCGAGGTTCTGGAGGTCGATGCGAGCGTCGTGAACGCCGTCACCGACGCTGGCTTCGTGCCCGTGATCGCGCCGATCGGGGTCGATGCCGAGGGCATCACCTACAATGTGAACGCCGACGAGGCCGCCGGCGCCATCGCCGCGGCGCTGCATGCCGAGAAGCTCATCCTGCTCACCGACGTCGAGGGCGTGAAGGACAAGGACGGAAAGCTGCTGCGCCAGCTCTCGGCCGATGACGTGAAGCAGCACGTCGAAAAAGGAACGATCGTGGGCGGCATGATTCCCAAGGTGGAGTGCTGCATCCAAGCGCTCGAGGGGGGCGTGGCGCGCACCCACATCGTGGACGGGCGCATGCTGCATGCGGTGCTGCTCGAGATCTTCACCGACGGCGGCGTTGGCACGCTGATCCGGCGCTGATGCCGAAGGACTTCCTCGCGCTCTGGGACTGGCCGCAGGAGGATCTGCTCGGGATCCTCGCGCGGGCCCGCGCACTCAAGGATCTGCAGCGGCAGGGGCAGCGGCCGCGGACCCTCGAAGGGCGCACCCTCGCCATGTACTTCGAGAAGCCTTCGCTGCGAACGCATGTCACCTTCGAGACCGCGATGACGCAGCTCGGAGGCCACGCAATCCTGCTCCTCCCGGAGCAGATTGGGATCGGCACAAGGGAGACGCCGGCCGACGTGGCACGGAACCTCTCGCGCTGGGTCGACGCGATCCTGGCGCGGACCTTCAGCCACGCGCTGGTCGAAGAGATGGCGGGCGTCGCGTCGATCCCCGTGATCAACGGCCTCACGGACCTGCTGCACCCTTGCCAGGCCATGGCCGACCTTCAGACCGTGGCCGAGCGTGCAGATCTCGCGAAGGCCGTGATCGCCTACGTTGGCGATGGCAACAACGTGGCGAGCTCGCTGCTCGAGGCAGCGGCCGTGCTGGGGCTGACGCTCCGCTTGGCCACGCCCGCCAGCCACCGGCCTGCGCTGCGCGTGCGGCGCCGAGCCGACGACCTGGCCGCCGCGAGCGGCGCGCGGATCACGTGGAGCGAGGACCCCGTGGAGGCCGTGCGGGGCGCCGACTTCGTCTACACCGATGTGTGGACGAGCATGGGTCAGGAGGACGAGGCCGCGCAGCGCCGCGCTCTCTTCGAGCCCTACCAGCTCAATGCCCGGCTGATGAAGCACGCTCCCGACGCCTACGTGCTCCACTGCCTTCCGGCCCACCGCGGTGAGGAGATCACCGACGAGGTTCTCGACGGCACGCGCAGCATCGTCTTCGACCAGGCCGAGAACCGGCTCCACGCCCAGAAGGCGATCCTCGAGCGCGTGATCCTGGGGGCCCTCCCGTCGATCTAGATTGGACCGGAGATCGGGGCCGGGCCGGGGGCGGGGCGGCCCGCTCCGGCCCATCCCCCGACGGGGACCTCTCCCTGCCCCCTTCGCGCACTGCGGCATCTGTCGCAGGCCGTACCCCTCAAATGAGGCTATCGGCTCACACCCCGTTGGGCATACGCTTACGACAGTGTTGATAACGGGCTCGCTCATGGCCCGTGATCATGGCGCGTAGACTGACGCGGTTTTCCGGAGCCCCGGCCGCCGCGTCCGACGAGGAGGGCGGCGATGCGTTACCGGGTTCACAGTGGCTTGGTCACGATCACTGCGGGGATGCTGTTAGGGAGCGGTGCGGCGCTTGCCGTGGGCGGGAGCGTGTCGCGCGTGATCGCCCGGGCCCGGTTCGTAGCCCGCATAGGAGCCTGGCGTCGCGCGTGGAGACTCGCGTTCGCGACAGGGCTCACCCTGTGCGCGACCGCCGCGCCCGCGATGGCGCAGGCGGTGCTCGTCAAGGACATCAACACGCAGGCGGTGATGTATGGCGGCGTGGGCGCCGGGGAGATCGTCGATGTTGGCGGCACGCTGTTCTTCAGAGGCTCCGCCGATGACGATACGACTGGCTCCGAGCTCTGGAAGAGCGATGGCACGTCGGCCGGAACGGTGCTCGTGAAGGACATCGTTCCCGGCAGCGGCAGCTCGTATCCGTCCTTGCTCACGAACGTGAACGGGACGCTCTTCTTCCGAGTCAGCGACGC
>CAYGXT010000506.1:0-2745 GCA_964353695.1 uncultured Myxococcaceae bacterium | reverse complement strand
GCTTCCCTGTGCCGTGATCGACCTCGATCTGCAAGCGATCGCGGGGCTTCCTGAGCAGCAGGGACAATATCGCGAGATCTCGCAGCAGCCGCCCGTGCGCCGCGATCTCGCAGTTCTGGTGGGCCGCGAGGTCGCAGCCGGCGAGTTGCTGGAGGCGATACGCAAGAGCGCCGGGCGTGACCTCGTCTCGCTCGACCTCTTCGATCGCTACGAGGGCAAAGGCGTGCCCGAGGGCAGGGTGAGCCTTGCGTTCCGTCTCGTCTTCCAACGTCTCGAGCGTGCCTTCACGGACGCCGAGATCGCGAAGACGATGGAGCGCGTGGTAGGAATGCTGGCGCATCGCTTCGGAGGCGAGCTGCGCTCGACTCCGGGGCAGGAGGGAGGAGCATGACCAAGGCGGAGATCGTCGAGCAGATCTACGAGAAGGTGGGCTTCTCGAAGAAGGAGTCGGCGGAGCTGGTGGAGCGCGTCTTCGAAATCATCAAGAAAACGCTCTCGGACGGAGAAAAGGTCAAGATCTCGGGCTTTGGCAACTTCGTGGTCCGGGAGAAGAATGCGCGCAAGGGACGAAATCCGCAGACCGGAGAGGAGATCCGGCTCGCCGCGCGGCGCGTCCTGACGTTCAAGCCAAGTCTCGTACTGAAGAACATCCTGAACGACGAGGAGCCCGGCACGGACGACGGCGACGACCGGGACGATCCAGAAGAGGCGGAGGACGAGGCTGGCGAGGAGTGATTTCAGCGGGCGGAGGGGGTGAGGATGGCGAAGCATGCAAAGCCCGTCGTCGACCGCAGCGCGGTCGGCGACGCCGAGAAGGGTCAGAAGCTCTATTACCGCATCGGCGAGGTCAGCCGGATCACAGGCGTCAAGCCCTACGTGCTGAGATACTGGGAATCCGAGTTTCGCTGGATGGCTCCGGGCAAGTCGCGCTCGCAGCAGCGGCTCTATCGCCAGCGCGACATGGACGTGATCCTGCTGATCAAGAAGCTCCTGTACGAGGAGCGGTTCACGATTGCGGGAGCGCGCAAGCGGCTTCGCGAGCTTGGCGTGGCGCGCGCGGGAGAGAGCGCGACGCCCGAAGCGCCGTCCGTGCCGGAGCCTGGAGTGCGCGAGCGGGTCGCACGCATCCGCGCGGAGCTCGAATCGATCCGGGCACTGCTCTGATCAGAGCCGGAAGCTCATGAGACCGAGCAGGAGACCTTCGAAGGTCAGCCAGAGCAGCACATAGGACACACCGAAGGTACCGAGAGCGCGCCCCGTGGTGAAGTCGAGGGCCTGCCGCACCGCTACGATGCCGGCCAGCAGAACCCATAGATCACCGATCACCGTCAGGCCGAAGCCGACCGTATAGGGCGGCACCACGATGGCGACTCGGAGCAGTCCCGGCGTCCATGCGAAGCCCGTCGTACGCAGCACCTCGGGGTAGCTCGTCACGGTGTGAGGCCCGCGCAAGAACGTGGCGCCGACCATGTACGTGAAGGCGCCGCCGGCAAGCCAGACCACCAGGGGCTCGAGCAGGTTCGTAGCCACCAGGAAGGGCGGCCGGCCGACGAACCAGCTCCCGAGGCTCCCGGCCAGGCAGGCGAGGAGCACGACGACGAATGCCTGGCCGATCGATCGCGGCTCGGCCTCGACCTCTTCGTAGAAATCCGATTCGATGCGCGCTGCCCGGAGCATGCGGCGCGGGAGTGAGCGCTCGCCCATCAGGATCCGTCCCCGCCGAGGAGGTGCTCCATCAGGCGGCCGAGCTGTCCGCGTACGCCCGAGTGGTCGCGGACATCGTCCATGTTCCGAAGGACGGCCTCGGTAGAGAGGCAGCGTGCCGGTTGGCCCTCCGAATCCTTGCAGGAGAGCTCGACCGGCGCGGCCCGGCGTTGCAGGTCCTGAGCCGCCTCGCGCATTGCCCCGCGCAGCGAGGTATCGGGAGGCGCCTCGTGATAGGCCAACGCGAGGAGCGTGTTCCAGCGTTCGAGGCGCGCCAGCAGCTCAGGTTCAGCCCTCGGCGACTCCGCAGCGCGTCGCGCCAGCACGTAGTATCCGTAGGCGATCGACGAGAGCGCTTGATAGGTGCGCTCTGCCTCGCCTCCGGCAGCGAGATCCTCTTCGAGGCGGGCCATGTCGGCCGTATCCAGCGTCCCGGACTCGAGGCTGCGGTAGAAGGCCGAGTAGCGCTCCTCCGCACCCTCGAGGCAGTACGCCTTCTGACCCTTCTCGGGAAACGGGCAGTAGTTGCCGGGCCCGTGGCCCGCAGCGGAGGCCAGCGCGGGCGCGAGCGCCAGTAGCAGGGCGAGAACTCGTGACGAACTCAAGCGCGCTCCGCAGCGCCGAGGGGAAGACGCTGTCCGCAGACGAGCCCGAGCCAGACCGGTCCCTGTCGCTCGTAGCGTCGCGGCTCGGACTCGCCCTCCACGTGCAGCTCGACCGAAGCCTCCAGGATCTGCAGCCGGTCGTCCATCTCGCCGAAGCCGCGCACGTTCGGGATCGGCTCCATGCCCTTGCGCAGGCAGACGCCGAGAACCCGCGAGGCGTCCAGTTGAGGGGAGGCCGGATCGTTCAGCTCCGGATGAGCCACGTTGGCATCCGGGTCGGAGGCAGCCGCAAGGATGAACTCGTCCTCCTTGCCGCGGCGCAGGGCCTTTCCGTGAGCCAGCTCGAGGCGAAACTCTCGGCCGCCGGGACCGAGGAGCTCCAAGAAGAGCGGGTCGTCGCTGGCGGCCATGCGATCCGTTCCGACCCGTATGCGAA
>CAYGXT010000505.1:0-2745 GCA_964353695.1 uncultured Myxococcaceae bacterium | reverse complement strand
ACGCGCTGCTGCGCGCCTGCGCTGGCGAGCCCATCGGCACGCTGTTCCTGGCGGGGCGCAAGCTGAACAGCCGCAAGCACTGGCTCGCCTTCACGACGAAGCCGCGCGGCGAGATCACGCTGGATGACGGCGCGGCGCGGGCGCTGCTGGAGCGGGGTCGCAGCCTGCTACCGGCCGGGATCGTCTCCGTACGAGGCCGCTTCGGCGTGGGCGATCCGGTCTCGTGCGTGGATCTGCGCGGCCGCGAGCTGGCGCGCGGGCTCGTGAGCTACTCGGCGGAAGAAGTCAACCGCATCAAGGGCCGGCCGACGCGAGAGATCGCGAGTCTGCTAGGCTTTTCGAACGGCGACGAGGTGATCCACCGGGACGATCTGGCCGTGGTCCCGGCCCCCGGCGCCGGCGACCGCGAGGCCGAAGCATGAGCGCCCCCGCCGATCTCGACCAGGCGATGCTCGCGCTCGCGCAGCGAGCGCGGGAGGCCTCGCGCCGCGTGGCGGAGCTCTCGGCCCGCGAGAAGGACGCCTGGCTGCTGCGCTCCGCGGAGCGCCTCGAGGCCGCCAGCGAGCGCATCCTCGCGGCCAATGCCGAAGACGTGCAGGCTGCAGAGGCGGCGGGCCTCGAGGCGCCGCTGCTCGGCCGGCTGGCGCTCTCGCACTCAAAGTGGCGTGACATGATCGCAGGGCTGAGCGGCGTGGCGGCGCTTCCCGATCCGATCGGTGAGATCGTGCAGTCGCGCGTGCGACCGAACGGGCTGCGCGTCGGGCGCATGCGCATCCCGCTGGGCGTGATTCTGATCATCTACGAGGCCCGGCCGAACGTGACGGTGGACGCGGCCGCGCTCTGCGTGAAGTCCGGCAACGCCGTGATCCTGCGCGGGGGCTCAGAGGCGATCCGGGCGAATCTGGCCCTCGGCGAGGAGCTACGGGCGGCAGCGCGCGAGACGGGTGTGCCGGAGGATGCGATCCTCGTGGTGCCCACGACCGATCGCGCCGCGATCGGTCCGCTGCTCCGGGCCGATCGCCTGATCGACCTCGTGATCCCGCGCGGAGGCCCGGGCCTGATTCGCATGGTGACGGAGACCTCGCGCATCCCGGTCATCAAGCACGACGCTGGCGTGTGTCACATCTTTCTCGACGCGAGCGCGGACCCCGGAATGGCGACGGTCATCGTTCTCGATTCGAAGATCCGGCAGATGGCCGTCTGCAACGCTGTCGAGACGCTGCTGGTGCACCGCGACGCCGCGCGCACGCTGCTCCCCACGGTGCTGAAGGCCCTGCACGAGCAGGGTGTCGAGATCCGCGGCTGCCCGCGTACGCGCGAGGTCTTTGCCGACGCGCGCGCGGCCAGCGAAGCAGACTGGGCTGCGGAATACCTGGCGCCCATTCTCGCGGTGCGCGTGGTCGACGGCCTGGACGAGGCCATCGCCCACATCCAGCGCTTCGGCACCGATCACACCGAGGTGATCGTGACGCGCGACTATGCAAACGCACAGGCATGGCTGCGCCGGGTGAGCTCTTCGACGGTGGGCGTCAACTGCTCGACGGCCTTCGCCGACGGCCAGCGCCTCGGCCTCGGCGCGGAGATCGGCATCTCGACCTCGAAGCTCCACGCCTACGGCCCCATGGGACTCGAGGGGCTGACGACGCTCAAGTTCGTGCTCGAGGGCGAGGGCCAGCTTCGCGAATGACGCGCGGCAAGCCGCCGGCGCGCACGGGTTTGCTCGGCGGCACCTTCAACCCGATCCACGTGGCGCACCTGCGCGCGGCGGAGGATGTGGCCGAAGCGATCGGCCTCGAGCGCGTGATCTTCGTGCCGAGCGCGACTCCGCCGCATAAGAAGCCCTCGCCCGGCGATGGGATGGCGCCGGCGGAGCTGCGCCTGTCATGGGTGCGGCTCGCCGTCGCCGGAAACCCGCGCTTCGAGGTGGATGATCTCGAGGTCGTGCGGGGTGGGCTCTCGTATACGGTGGAGACGCTTCGGATCTACGGCGAGCGGCTCGCGCCGGAGCTTCCGGTCTTTTTGATCGGGCAGGACGCGCTGACGGAGCTCGACGTCTGGAAGGAGCCCGAGGCGCTGCTCTCCCTCGCTCACTTCGCGGTGATGACGCGGCCGCCGCTGCTGCGGCGCTGCCTTGCCGAGTTGCTGCCGGCGGGTCTTGCGCGAGCCTTCGATTTCGATCCCGACGGCGAGGCCGCCCTTCACAAACAGGCCGGCACCTGGCTGCGCCGGATTCCGATCACGCCCCTCGACGTGTCTGCCTCGGACCTGCGCACGCGGCTTCGCAGCGGCCGCTCGGTCCGCTACCTGATCCCCGATGGCGTACGCGAATCCGTGCTCGAGAGCCGGGTCTACGCGGATCGGAAGCTGGAGTGACCCGGGTACGATAGGTGCTCGCGGAGGTGGCTCGTCTCGTTCAGGACGCGCGCCGCGTCGCTACGCGGTCGGTCAGCAGCGTCATCACGGCCGCGTACTGGGAGATCGGACGCCGCATCGTCGAACACGGGCAGGGCGGCGCGGAGCGCGCCGTGAACGCCCGAGGATGGGCGACAGCCCCCGGACCGTGTGCAACGGGCGCGGGCGAGCGCCTCAACGCGACAAGCGTAGTCTCTCCCGTTCGAGTCAGTCACGCCGTGAGCAGCACATCCCCGGCACGGGCCCGCAACAGCGGCGGCCCGTTGGCCCGCACGCCGAGCTCGAAGACCAGCCCCTCCGGCGCGCGCCCGCTGCAGCGCATAGTGTGGGAGT
>CAYGXT010000504.1:0-2747 GCA_964353695.1 uncultured Myxococcaceae bacterium | reverse complement strand
TATAGACCAGCGCCGCGATCATCAGCACCGCGGGCATCCTCAATTCGCTGGAAATCCTCGGCAAGGGGCGCGACGCGGTGAAGGTCGTGATCCTAGGCGCCGGCGCCGCGGGGGTCGCGTGCGGCGACATGCTGGTCGCTTCGGGCTTCCCCAAGCGGAACATCCTGATGCTCGACCGCGCCGGCGTGATCTACAAGGGCCGAACCGAGCACATGAACCCCTACAAGGAGGCCTGGGCCAACGACACGAAGGACCGTACGCTGGCCGACGCGATGCGCGGTGCCGACATCTTCCTCGGCCTGTCCGGGCCGGACCTGGTCAGCGAAGAGATGGTCAAGTCGATGGCGCCGAACCCCATCATCTTCGCCATGGCGAATCCCGACCCGGAGATCACGCCGCAAGAGGTGGCGAGCGTACGCTCCGACGCGATCATGGCCACGGGCCGGTCCGACTTCCCCAATCAGGTGAACAACTGCCTGGGCTTCCCGGGTCTGTTCCGCGGCGCCCTCGACGTCCGTGCGCGCAAGATCAACGAGCCGATGAAGCTGGCCGCGGTCCACGCCCTGGCCGATCTCGCCAAGCTCGGAGAGAAGGACATCCCCGAGGCCGTGAAGAAGGCGTACCCGAAGGAGCGCTTCCACTTCGGGCCGTCCTACATCATCCCCAAGCCCTTCGATCCGCGGGTGCTGCTGCACGTGGCCCCGGCCGTGGCGAAGGCAGCCATGGATTCGGGTGTGGCGCGCTTGAAAATCGACCTCGGCGAATACCGAAAACAGCTCGAGCAGACGAGCCGCAAGCTCGCCAAGTCCTGAGGGAATGATCAAGGCCTCGCCGCGGCCGGTGCTCTTCGACACGGACATCGGCAGCGACGTAGACGATGCTGTCGCGCTGGCGCTGCTCCTCGCCTCGCCGGAGGCGATCGCGCTGCGAGCCGTGACCACGGTAGCGGCCGACACCGTGGGCCGCGCTCGCATCGCGGCGCGGCTGCTGGCGCTTGCCGGGCGCATGGACGTGCCGATCGCGATCGGAGAGCGCGAGGCGCTACTGCGCAGGCAGCGCTTCCCGATCTGGGGTCATGAGGGCCTGGGCCTGGAGGATGGGCCGGCAGCGCCCATCTCCGACGAGCCCGCTCCCGAGTGCATCGTGCGTCTGGCGCGGGAGGTGCCCGGCCTCGAGTTGCTGGCCGTCGGGCCGATGACCAACGTTGCGCGCGCGTTGGCCCTCGATCCGGCGCTTCCGGCGCACCTGGGTGGCCTCACGGTCATGGGGGGGCACATCCGCCGAGCGGCGATCGGGAGCCGGGTTTTTGCGCCCGGCATCGATTACAACCTCTGCTCCGATCCAGAGGCCTCCGTTGCGGTGCTCGGCGCCGGCTTCCGCACGACGCTGGTCCCCTGCGACGTCACGCTCCAGACGTGGCTACGGCCCCACGATCTCGAGCTGCTCGAGCGCTGCGGTCCCGTCGGACGCGCCTTGGTGGCGCAGATCCGCATCTGGGATCCGGTCCAGCGAAAGCTCTTTACCGCCCTCGGTGGCGAGATGGCCGAGGACAACGTCTCCTTCCTGCACGATCCGTTGACGGCGCTGGCGCTGATCGATCCAGCGCCACTCCATTTCGAGGAGCTGCGGATCGTCACGACCCTCGAGCGCGGCGTGCTGCGCACGATCGAGGTCGATCCGGCGCTCGGCCTCGGTGCGCCGATGCGCGTTGCGACCAGCGTCGACGCGGGCGCTGCAGAGCGCAGCATCGTGACACGCCTCGCAAACGGCGCAGCGAGCCTCAGGTCGTAGTCGCGGGGATCGTCTCGGGCTCGGCCTTTGCCTCACGGCGCCGCGCGAAGAGCCACGCCGCACCGACGCCGAGCAAGTAGAGCAGGATCAGGGGCCCCGCGAGCAGCGTCTGCGTCACGATATCCGGCGTCGGCGTCAGAACTGCCGAGACGACGAAGGCACCGAGCACGGCGTATTTGAAGCCGTGCAGGAGCTGGCGCGCGTCCACGATCCCCGCGAGCGCCAGGAAGAAGACCAGGACCGGGAGCTCGAAGGCCACGCCGAAGGCAAGAAACATCTGGACGGTGAAGGAGAAGACCTCCTGCATCGTCCAGGCCGCTTCCACGTACTGGTTCTGGAAGGACGAAAAGAACGTGAACATGATCGGGAAGACGACGGCGTAGCCGAAGCCCGCGCCGCCGATGAAAAGCAGCGTCGAGATCAGGACGAACGGCAGGGCCAGGCGCTTCTCTTTCGGATACAGGCCCGGCGCGACGAAGGCCCAGATCTGCCAGAAGATCACGGGCAGCGAGATCACGAAGCCCACCAACAGGGAGCATTTGATGTAGGTGAAGAAGATCTCCCCCGGAGCGAGGGCCTGGAGCCTTCCGCCCTCCGGCGCCAGCGCCGCTAGCGCGGGCCGAAGCAACAGGGCGAAGGTTTCCTCGCGGTAGTTCCAGCAAACCGCCGCGCCGAGGACGACGCCGACCAAGATCCGGGCGATTCGTTTGCGCAGCTCGGCGAGGTGCGCGGTCAGCGGGAGCGGAGTCTCATCCAACGGAGGTATGGCCGGCCTTTTCGGCGTCGGTGGGAACGGTCGGGGTGGCGCCCACGGCGATCGTGCCCTCCGGTGCTTCAGCTGTGGCCATGGCAGGAGGCGCTGGCGGCGGCGCGGCCGGCGGCGAAGGCCTCGGAGTCTCGACCGGCGGATCGAGGAGCTGCGAGCGCCGATCCGAGGGGGCGCGCCGGAACTCGGC
>CAYGXT010000503.1:0-2761 GCA_964353695.1 uncultured Myxococcaceae bacterium | reverse complement strand
CGGCTACGGCTGCGGCAACGTTGGATCGAAAGGCATCGAGGTCGTCTCCAGCGACGTTGCGCGGAGCGAGGTCCGGGGCGACCTCGCGGCGGGTGTGCTGCCGCGCATCCTGGTCCACGAGATGGCGCATAACTTCGACCTGCTCGGCCGCGACCTCTGGCAGGGCGCCCCATCGAGCTTCGACTACCACGCATGGTTTTTTTTTTTCGCGCAGTCCCTCGAGATCTACACGCGCATGGGGAGTACGACGGCCTCACCGGACGACGTCCAGAAGAGCTGGGTCGAGTCGACCTACGGCGCATACCTTCGCGACCCGGAAGCGAGCTGGGAGCGCTGCGTTGCGCAGGCCGCGTGCGCTCCGGAGGGCGTGAGTGCGAACGCGGCCTGGGGTGGGGTCACGCACCGCTTCGCGCAGCTCCACGGGCCGCATGCCACACGCCGCTTCCTCGCCGCGCTGTGGCGGCTGCGCGAGGAGCACGGCTCTCCGGAATCGCTTCAGGACAAGGCCGATCTCCACCTCGAGGCGCTTGCGGAAGGGGCCGGCACCAACCTCGCCTGCTACGCCGACGCCTGGCGCTGGTCGATCTCGGACTCGCTGCGCAAGCGCCTCGCGGAGCGTCCGGCCGAGATGCGCTGCATCGATCTCGACCACGACGGCGTGAGCCCCCTCCTCGGCGACTGCGACGACGACGATCGGCACGTGCGGCCGGGCGCGGCGGAAGTCATGAACGGCCGCGACGACGACTGCAACGGCCTGGTGGACGACCTGCTCGTGACGGAGCCGCCCGGCGGCGACTTCGCATCGCAGTCGCTCTCGTTCCCCGGACGTGCGGCAGGGACGCTCACGCAGGGCGATACCGACGACTTCTGGCTGGAGATCCCGGCGGAAGGCGACGTCGCCTTCGACGTCTGCTCGCAGGGCTTCGAGGGCTTCTTCTTCGTCTACGACGACAGCAGTTGGCTCGGATACCAGCATACGGCCGACGGGCAATGCAGCCGCAAGAGCTACCGGCTCACGAAGGGGCGCTGGCGCGTCGGATTCGAGGCCCGGAACGTATCGAAGCTTGGCGCCTACACCGTCGCCGCCGGTCGCGGAAGCCGCTGGCCGGCGCCGTCCGAGCCGGTAGAGAAGCCGGAGCCCGACGACTGTCGGGTCATTCTCGAGGCGGAGCCAGCGCCGCCGAGCGCCGCGGGAGCTCCAGATCGGACGCGCTTCTGGATCAGCGGCCTGGGCTTCGCGGCCGAGGCGTCGCAGCCCAAGCCCGGGCGGGCAGCCTTCTATCCCGAAGCCGTGGCTCCGACGATCTTCGCACTTCGCGCGCAGCCCTTCGACGCAGAGGTTCCGGTGGGAGACTGGAGCGCGGCGCGGAGCGTGAGCTATGCGCCGCCGGCGGATGCGGAGTGCGGGAAGGATCCGGATGGCGACGGTGTCGTCAACGGCATCGACATCTGCCCGAGCGTCGCCGACCGCGGGCAGGCCGACGCAGACGGCGACGGCGTCGGCGATGCCTGCGACGACTGCATCACGGAGGCGAACGGCCCGCTCGCGCCCGACGCCGGCGATGCCTGGCAGCGCGACACCGACCACGACGGCTACGGCAACGTCTGCGATCCCGATCTCGTTGGCGACGACGACATCGTGAACTTCCGCGATCTCGCGCAGATGAAGTCGGTCTTCTTCCAGAGGAACGAAGATGCCGATCTCGACGGCGACGGCATCGTCAACTTCCGGGACCTGGCGAAGCTCAAGGCGAAATTCTTCCGCGCGCCGGGGCCGTCTGCGCTGGTGCGCTGACGGCGCTACCAGGCACCCCCGTCGATCCGGAAGACCTCGCCCGTGATCCACGCGGCAGCGTCGCTCGCGAGGAAGACCGCGAGGTTGCCGACGTCCTCGGGCGTTCCGATGCGGCCGAGCGGGATGCTCTTCAACATGGCCTCGCCGTGGAACTCGATCAACTTGTCGGCGATGTCCGTGCGGACGAGGCCCGGTGCGATCACGTTCGCGCGGATGCCGCAGGTCGCGTTCTCTCGCGCAACCACCGTCGTCAGCGCGTTCACGGCCGCCTTGGCCGCCACGTAGGGCCCGCCGTTCGCGCCGCAGGCGTCGGCCGCGATCGACGAGATGCTGAGGATCACACCCGAGCCCTGCGCGCGCAGGATCGGCAGCGCAGCGTGGATGGTGTAGAAGACGCCGTTCAGGTCGGTGTCGAGGATGCGTTGCCAGTAGCCGATCTCGACCTCGTGCACCGGCTCGAAGCGCGTTGCGACGCCGGCGTTCGCGACCACGATATCGAGAGCGCCGAGGGCATGCGCCGCTCCCCTCACCATGGCCTCGACGGCTGAGGCATCGCGCACGTCCGCAGCGAACGCGAAGCCGCGCCGGCCGCGCGACTCGATCTCCTTCAGCGTCGCAAGGGCCGCCTCCTTCTCGCGGCGGTAGCCAATCGCCACGTCGGCGCCGGCCTCGGCGAATGCGAGCGCGATGCCGCGTCCGATGCCGCGCGAGGCTCCCGTCACCAGGGCGCACTTGCCGTCGAGGCGGGCGAGGCTCTTCGTCATCGGCTTCCTCTGCTCATGGGAGTGTGAGGATAGCCGCGCCCCCGGGACCTGCTGCACGTGCCGCCGGGCGATGGCACGGCGGCACGGCGCCGATCGCTACGGGCTCGGAGGGAGGTTGGCGAAGGCGGCGTCACGGTCGCACTGCAAGTGTTCGGCCTCGATCGGGATGCGTCCAACGAGCCGGAAGTGGCCGGCATACTCG
>CAYGXT010000502.1:0-2761 GCA_964353695.1 uncultured Myxococcaceae bacterium | reverse complement strand
CTCCACCGCGCAGCGGTTCAGTTCAATCCTGCTTATTGGACGTAAGCGACGACAGCCCGCTTCTCTCTCCTACGCGTCGCGGCGGCGACCCGACCTGAGCGTCAGTCGCGGGCGCCGTCCTGTTTCAGCGACTCCACCAGCCGCAGCACAGGGTCGAGATCCAGCCGCGCCATGCGGATCTCACTCGGCAGGAACATTCCGAGGAGCCAGGCGTAGTCGCGGGTGACGTCGCTCGTGTAGTAGCTCGCGTAGAGCACACCGTCTCGCACGACCACGCCCGCGTAGGAGGTGTCGCCCGCGCTCGGGAAGTCCGTGAGGTGTACCAGCCGGTCCTGGGTGACCAGGAAGAGAGCCGTGCGCTTGCGGCTGAGCACGCTGCCGAGCTGGGTCAGCGGGCCGCGAGAGCCGGGCTGGAAGCGAGCGACCGCGAGTAGCGTGCCGCGGTAGGAGAAGAGCGCGGGGCCGTCGAGCCGCGTTACGCTGCTCCGCGTCTTCGTCCACGAGTGGTAGGGCGGAGGCGAGACCGCGAGCAGTGTGCCGGCGTCGGGGCTTCCGAGCGGGCTGTCGGGTCGGCCCTCGAGGCGGGCCGAGACCAGCATGCTCCCGTCGGGGAGGAACTCGAAGTCGGTCTCGTCATTGGCATCCCCCTCGTGGATCTCCGAAACCACGGACCAGTGGATGCCGTCCCCGGACGAGAAGAGGCGAGAGCGGCCGTGCTCATGCCAGTAGGCCGGCACATACCAGGTGACCCCGTCGCGCGTCTTCGGCCGCCAGAAGAGCCAGCCCGGCTGCTCGATCGGCGCGAAGGGCGGCCAGCTCACGCCGTCGTCGCTCACGGAGTACACAGTGGTGTAGGGTCGTGCCGCCCGTCCCCGGTTCGGGAGTGCGTACAGGAAGAGGCGGCCCCCGATCTCCGCGAGCTTGGGATCGCGGATGTCCTCGCCCGGCATGCCGAGCTCGGCCACCGGCTCGAAGCTGCGGCCGTCGCTGGAGCGCCAGATGCGCAGCCGGCACTGACTACTGCCGAGGTGCCAGGGGGAGGCCGCGTGGACCAGCCAGAAGCTACCGCGCCAGTGGATGAGGTCGGTATTCGAGTTGTGGCGTCCGTCGCTCACCACGGGCCAGCTCTCGACCGCAAGGCTCGGTCGGACGCGGGCAGCGTTCGGACGCAGCCACCACCAGGCAACCAGGGCGCCGAGGGCGACGAGCGCCAGGAAGAAGAGTCGGAGCAGAAACGAGAAGATCATGCCCATCTTTGCTCCCCACGGATGCAGGCGGCCAGTCTATCTGGTTTCATCCCTGCCGTGGTGGACTTCGACCGCGAGCTCCCGCTGCGAGAGATCTCGTTCCAGTTCGTCCGTAGCTCGGGTGCGGGCGGGCAGAACGTCAACAAGGTCGCGAGCAAGGCCGTGCTGCGCTGGAACGTGCGCGAGAGTCCGAGCCTGCCGGAGCCGGTCCGGGCGCGGCTCGTCGCGCAGAGCCGGCGCCGCGTCACGGCGGCCGGGGAGCTCGTGCTCTCGAGCCAGCGATTCCGCGATCAGGGTCGGAACGTGGCCGACTGTCTCGAGAAGCTGCATGCGCTGCTGCGGACGGCGAGTATCGTGCCAAAGCAAAGGCGCGAGACGAAGCCCACGCGCTCGTCGCGAGTTCGGCGCCTCGACGCCAAGCGCCGGCAGTCGCAGGCAAAGTCGCTGCGGCGCCTGCCGCGGGGCGAGGACTGAGAGCCGCATGCGAATTCTCATCGCAGGCTGCGGCTACGTCGGAACGGCGCTTGGGGAGGCGCTGGCGGCCTCGGGCCACGAAGTCTTCGGCCTGCGGCGCCGGGTCGAGACATTGCCTGCGACGATCCTGCCTGTCGCCGCGGATCTCTCACGTCCGGAGACGCTGCGCGCGATCCCGACCGGAGCCGATCTCGTCTTCTACACAGCGGCTGCAGGCGGCGGTGACGATGCCTCGTATCGGGCAGCCTACGTAGACGGCCTGCGTCACCTGCTCGACGCTCTTGCCGCGCACCCGCCGCGCCTCGTGCTCTTCACATCGAGCACGGGCGTCTACGCGCAGGAGGACGGCGAGTGGGTGGACGAGGATTCGCCTGCCGAGCCGGTGCACTTCTCGGGCCGCCGGCTGCTGGAGGGCGAGCGCCTGCTCGCAGCGAGCGGGATCGGCGCCGTCGTGCTGCGTCTCGGCGGCATCTACGGGCCGGGCCGCACGCGGTTGATCGACTCCGTGCGGAGCGGGCGTGCGCAAACGAAGCCTGGCGTGCCCGTCTACACCAACCGCATCCACCGTGACGACTGTGTGGGTGCGCTCGTGCACCTGGCTTTCGCGGAATCGCCCGCGCCGCTCTACCTCGGCGTGGATCATGAGCCCGCCGAAGAGAGCGAGGTGCTGCGCTGGCTGGCTGCGCGGCTCGGCGTGCCGGCCCCGCGCGAGGCCGAGCCGGCCAGAGAGGAGAGGCCGCCGGGGGCCGTCGCGCAGCGCGGCCGCTCGAACAAACGCTGCCGGAACGCACGACTCGAGGCCTCGGGCTATCGCTTCCGCTTCCCGAGCTTCCGCGAGGGCTACGAGGCCGTGCTGCGCGGCATGGGCCTCGTGCTGACGGCGCTGCTCCTGCCCTCGACGCCGGTCGGCGCGGCGCAGCCGCAGCGGCCCCCGGCGTGGCAAGCGCGGATCGACGCCGGGCATCCGCTGGTGGGCGTGATCTGGGACGTGACGGCTGGAGAGGCGATCTCGCCCGCGACGCTCGCGGCGCGCCTTGCCC
>CAYGXT010000501.1:0-2786 GCA_964353695.1 uncultured Myxococcaceae bacterium | reverse complement strand
GCCTGCGGCGAGCGCTGCCGCGGCGGCGGCCAGGGCGTTGATGACGGTGGTCTCGCCGAGGCCGGGCACCTGCACCGGCTGGCTGCCCTCAGGCGTTACGAGATCGAAGGAGAAGCCCCGCTCGCCGAGCGCCTTCACGTTCTCGGCGCCGACGTCCGCCTTCTGCTTCTGGCCGAAGGTCACGATCCGCGCGCGCGTGCGCGCCGCCTGGGCGAGCACGCGTGGGTCGTCCGCGTTCAGCACAGCCACGGCCGAGGGCTCGAGCCCAGCCACGAGTTCGCCCTTCTCGCGGGCGATCTCGTCCTGGGAGCCCAGATTCTCGATATGCGCGGTGCCTACGTTCGTGATCAGCCCCACACTCGGCCGCGCCAGCGCCACCAGCGGCGCGATCTCGCCGCGGTGGTTCATTCCGATCTCGACCACGAGCACGCGATGCTCGGGCTCGCGCAGCAGCAGCGTGAGCGGTACGCCGAAGTTGTTGTTCCAGTTGCCCGGCGTCTTGAGACAAGGTGCGCGCACGCCGAGGATCGCGGCGCACATCTCCTTGGTCGTCGTCTTGCCGTTGCTCCCGGTGATGGCGACGACCGGACCCGCGAAGCCTGCTCGATGGCCGGCGCCGAGGGCGCCAAGTGCGCGCGTGGTATCGCTCACGGCGAGCACCGGGAGCGCCGCCGGGAGCTCCGCAGGCAGCGGGAGCCCGGCCTCTACGAGCAGGCCGGCGGCGCCCTGCGAGACCGCGTCGGCCAGGAAGGAGTGCGCGTCGTGCGTCTCGCCGCGGATTGCGATGAAGAGTAGGCCCGTCGCGAGCGTTCGCGTGTCGATCGAAGCCCCTTGGAAGCGGACGTCCGGATCCCCCCGCAGCAGCCGGGCGCCGGTCCAGCGCACCACGTCGGAGGCACGGAAGGGGATGCTCAAGCGCGCGTCCGGCGGCGCAGGGCGCGGCGCGCCTCGGCCCGGTCGTCGAAGGGGAGGCGCTGGCGGCCGATGATCTGGTAGTCCTCGTGGCCCTTGCCGGCAATCACGACCGTATCCTCGGGCCGCGCGAGATCCAGAGCGAGCTCGATCGCTGCGCGGCGGTCGGGGACGGTCGTGAAGCCCGCAGGCGTGGCATCGAGAGCCTCGGACGCGACGCGCGAGAGCTTTCCGAGGCCGACCTCCACGTCCCGCAGGATCGCCAGCGGATCCTCTGTGCGCGGGTTGTCGCTGGTCGCGATCACGCGGTCACTGTGTCGCGCCACGGCCTCCGCCATGAGCGGGCGCTTGGCGCGGTCCCGGTCGCCGCCGCAGCCGAAGACGGTCACGAGCCGCCCCTGCGAGAGGGGCCTCACGGTGCGCAGGAGCTTCTCCACCGCGTCGGGCGTGTGCGCATAATCGACCAGGATGGTCGGCGCGCCGGGAACATCGGAGCCGACGCGCTCGATGCGGCCCGGCACCTGGGGGCAGGAGGCGAGACCGTCGGCCAACGTGTGAGGCGCGATGTCGAGCGCTACCGCGCAGCCCGCCGCGACCAGCAGGTTCTCGAGGTTGAAATCTCCCACCAGCGGACAGCTGACGTCGAGGGGCCCGGAGGGCAGGCGCAGGCGCGCACGGCTGCCGGCGAGGCTGACCTCGGCCTCGAGCAGCGCGACGTCGGCAAGGCCACCGGCCTGGCGTGAGACGAAGAGTACGCGCGAGCCGGCGGCGCGCGCCGCTTCGGCGAAGCGGGACGAGGCCGGATCGTCGAGGTTGAGGACAGCGCTGCCATCCTTCGCGAGGTGCTCGCTGAACAACAGCAGCTTCGCCTCGCCATAGCGGCCCATGTCGCCGTGGAAATCGAGATGGTCCTGGGTGAGGTTCGTGAAGGCGGCAACCGTGAAGTGGCAGCCGTCGACGCGGCCCAGGGCAAGACCGTGCGACGAGACCTCCATCACGGCGGCCTCGGCGCCGGCGGTACGCATGTTCCGTAGGGTCCGCTGGAGCTCGAGGCCGTCGGGCGTCGTGTTGAGGCTCCGCTTCCGCTCGCCGGGCCAGCGGGTCTCGACCGTCCCGATCACACCCACGCGGCGGCCCGCCGCACAAAGGATCGACTCGAGAAGGTAGGTGACGCTGGTCTTCCCGTTCGTGCCCGTTATGCCCAGCAGCAGCAGCTCGGCGGAGGGATTTCCGAAGAAGGCGCAGGCGAGAGGAGAGACGGCGCGTCGGGTGTCGCGCACGACCGCTGCAGGACGTCCGCGCCGCTCGAGCCCCGGCGGCAGCTCCTCCAGCAGCAGGGCGGCAGCACCGAGGTCGAGGGCCTGCTCGAGATGAACGTGGCCATCGGCCAGCGCTCCGCGCAGCGCGATGAAGAGATCGCCGGGGCAGACGGCGCGCGAGTCGTGACAGAGACCGCGGACGATGGGGTCTTCCTGACCGCGATCGGCGTGAAGGGCCGTCTGCGCGTTCTCGCTCGGCAGCGCTGCGAGAAGCGCCGACAGTCGCATCATCCCTCCCCGGGTCCGTGCGCAAATCGTACCAGCACTCGCGGCTCGCGGCCGTCTACGATGGTGCCAGGAGGAGGCTCCTGCGCCACGGCACGGCCTTCGCCGGAGATCACGACGTCGAAGACGCCGGTCGCCTGACGGCGCACCTCGTCCACCGTATGGTCCGTGAAGTCCGGCACCAGCACGCGATCGCCGAAGCGCTCGACCGGATTCGCCGCCTCGGCCGCCGCCAGCGCGAGGCTACCGTCGACCGGCGCTGTCTGCGGTGCGGGTGTGGCCTGTACCGTCCTCAGCTCCGGCCCCGGCCTGCTCGGCGTCGTGAAGATG
>CAYGXT010000500.1:0-2787 GCA_964353695.1 uncultured Myxococcaceae bacterium | reverse complement strand
CTGGCGAAGAGCCAGCCGGCCTGGGCCGCGTCGATGTGCGCCGAGAGAACGACGCGGGCCCGGGGCGCCTCGACCGGCACGCAGCCCACCACGTTCAAAGAATCCGGCGCCGGCAGCAGCCGCGAGAGCCATAGGCCGCGCCGGCGCGTCTCGGCGCGAAACGATGCCGCCGCCAGCAGCGCCAGCAGGGCGCCCGTGAAACCGCCGAACATGAGCCCGAGCAAGGCGACCCCGGCGTGGAGAGCCAGGCCGAAGCCCGAGCGCGGGCGGGACGAGACGGCCTCGGTACGCACTTCGGGGATACCGAATTCCTCCATCCAGCTTGCGATGCGCGACGCCGCTTCTCGCTCCGAAGAGCTCCCGGCCGCGCGTTCCGGCAGGTCGGTGAGCTTGGTGATCCAGTCGAGCACGCGCCGCTCCCGCTCGGAGCCCCGCACCGATCCTTCGCTCTCGTTCATCCCTGCTCCCTCCCGCGCCCCCGCGGCGCCCCTTGGAGCGTGCCGCGGAACTTCGCGCGCGTCACGCCCTGCCCTCGTCACGAATCGCCTCGAACTCACGCTGCCGATGCACTCTGTTCGGACCCGAACTCTTGCTCGCTCTAGGAGATCGGGGCATACCGCCGGCGCGCTTCTTCCGGCGAGAGCTTGGCCGCCTTCGCGATCTCCGCCAGGCGCACGGGATCGTCGAGATCGGCGTGCTCGACCCGCGTCTGCAGCGCGCGGGCGCTGGTGAAGGAGTCCGTATGCACGTCCACTTCGCGCACGCGCGTGCGCCCCGTTTTCGCGTCCATCAGCTCCGCGAAGGGGATCGGCACGATGCGCCCGGCCTGGCGCGTGATGAGCGCACCCGATTGGCCGGCGAGCAGCGTCTGCACCGCCCCCACCCCGAGATCGCGCGTGTAGTCGCGGTCAAAGGCCGTCGGTGGCACGCAGCGCAGCTCGTAGCCCACGTCCTTGTCGCCGATGGTGAGCTTGATGCCGCGCGCCGCGAGGCTCGCGGAGACGGCTGTGCGCAGCAGCCTTCCCAGCGGAACCTCGGCGAGACGCACGTGTCCGTGCTCGTCGCGCTCCGCATCCTTCATGAAGTCGAGCTCCGCGGGGTCGAAGCGCTCCGCGATGCCTTCGGCCAGCACAGCGACACCGTTGCCGTGGCCCTCTGCGCGGCGCTTCACGATGGCGCCCTCGAGCGTCCGCACCACGTCTTCGAGACGGATCGGCCCCGGCGGAAACTCCTCCGGGATGAGCGTCATCGTGGCTCCCGCCGCCTTCGCCGCGCCCAGCGCGAGAAAGCCGGCCTTGCGGCCCATGAGCACGAGGAAGTACCAGCGACCCGCCGTCTTCGCGTCCTCGAGCATGGCCGAGACGACGCCCGCCGCGTACTCGCGAGCCGTCTCGAAGCCGAAGGTCGGGATGCCATCCGGCAGCGGCAGATCGTTGTCGATCGTCTTCGGTACATGGACGACCTTGATGCGGCCGCCTGCAGTGTCCGAGACGCGCTTGGCGGAGAAGGCCGTGTCGTCGCCTCCAATGCTGATGAGATGGTCGATGCCGAGCGAGCTCAGCGACCTTACGACCGCCTCGAGATGCTCGCTCTTCTTCGTGGGATTCGCGCGCGAGGTGTGGAGGATCGAGCCGCCTTGCAGGTGGATCGTCGCCACGTCCTCGGGACGCAGCTCGCGTACGCGGTCGGTGCGGCCCTCCATCAGATGCGAGAAGCCGTCCAGGAGGCCGAGGGCGCGATGCCCGTGCCGAGCAGCCACCAGCGCCGCAGCCCCGATCACGCCGTTGATCCCGGGAGCCGGCCCGCCCCCCACGAGAATCCCGAAGGTCGCCATGCTTGCTCCCACCTCAGTTCGGGTTTGCTCCACCTGCACTAGCGCTGGACGCGACGCAGGCTCCTCATGAAAAGATCTTTCCAGTCGGAGACGCTCTCGGCCTCGGGCGCCCGCTTCGTCACCATCCGTCGTTTGGGTGCGGGCGGCAGCGCGGAGGGGGCCTCGGTGCCGAACCCGAGGTCGGCGAGCACCTCCTCGGCGAGATCCTTGAGCTGCCGGTGGATCGGCGTCCCTGCCGCATGATGCAGGATCGAAAGAGGCCTGCCCGTTGCCGAATTGAGTGCCTCGACGCGCGGGCTGCGGGAGAGCATGCTGCGGTAGAGCGGCCAGCCGCGGGAGCGCACTTCGGTTTCGAGGAGCGTGCGCAGATCGTGGCCGGGTCCCTCGATGCGGGTGCGCAGGTCGGCGAGCGTGAGCAGCACGCGCGCCTTGCGCTGGCCGGGGCGAACGCGCTCGAGAAACGCGAAGATCTTCACGGTCTCCTCGAGGGAAGCCCAATCGGCGACGGGGATCATCACCCGATCCGCCGCGACCAATGCGTTCTGGGTCAGGGCCTCGAGATCGCTCTTGGTGTCGAAGATCACGACACCATCACGGACCGTTCGATTCACGATACGGCGCAGAGTTCCAATGTCCTCGGCCCGGGCCTTGAGGCCGATCAGGTCTGGAGGAGACGGAACGAAGTGGATCCCGTACTGCCCGAGCTGCGCCACGCGGTCGAAGCTGCGCTCGGCAAAGGCATGCTTCAGGTTCCCGTCGCCGGGGCGCGGTGCGCGGAGCGCAAACATGCGGTCGATCGTGTGCTGGTCGTCGAGTCCGACCAGCAGGACCGGAAGATCCTCGCGCAGCGCCCGAAAGTAGATGGCGAGGTTGCTCGCCACGGTGGTCTTGCCCACGCCGCCCTTATTTGACGAGACGGTGAGAACGAGGGCGCCACCGGCGCTCGGGGGGGT
>CAYGXT010000499.1:0-2799 GCA_964353695.1 uncultured Myxococcaceae bacterium | reverse complement strand
TGGGATGGCTACCCGGACCACAACGACCTCGTGCGTGGCTACGTTCTCGAGAAATACTTCACCGAGACGAATCCCCAGCACAAGCTCGCACAGCTCCGCGGCTTCCGCGGCCTCGCCAGCTCGGAGGAGGAAGCGCCCGCGGCGCCGAAACTTTTCGAGCGCTATCTCGCCGCTCCCGAGTTCGACGGGGCCCGACACTTCCTGCTGGCGTACGAGCTGCAGAAGCGTTTCTTCGTGCGTGGCGACGTCGGCCAGATCCAGCAGATCCGCGCCATGGCCACACGCATCGAAGCCATGGATCCGCGCTTCAAGACGGTCAAGGACGCTGTCCACAACCAGCTTTCGGCCGGCCTCGTCCCGAGACTGGAGGAATACCGCGACCGGTTGCCTCAGGGCGCGGAGCGCAGCGCGATCGACCAGCTGATCGCCGAGATCGGGAAGCTCACTTCCATCGATGAGAAGGCCCTCGATCCGCAGATCGCGGAGATCCAGGACGAGGCGCTGCGCGGGCAGATCCGGGCGCTCGTGCCGAGCCCGACCACCGATCCCGTGGAGGGGATCTCGGCGCTGGCGCAGCTCATGCTGACGGCCCGCCAGGCCGTGGCCACGAAGAAGGTCTCCCCGGCCGACGCGAGGCGGCTGATCGACCTCGACATCACGGCCGGCGCCGTGCTCAGCCGCCGCGGTACCGCGCTCCTCGAGTCGGGCAAGGTCCTGACGGCGCGGCAGGGTCTGCAGCTTCTCGCAGCCTTCACGAATGCGACGTACGCCACGGGCCTGCTGAACGACCGCGAGCGCGACGCGGCGCTCTCCTCGCTGCAGGAGCTGCTGACCAAGCCGACCCAGGGAAGAGAGGAGTTCCGTCGCGGCCTCGAACAGGCCGAACGCGTGGTCGAGTGGGCCCAGGCCAACGCCACCCTGCCCTTCGCCGAGGTCTGGGCGCAGTGGACGTTCCTGATGCCGCAGGTCGCCGGCATCGGCGACGACATCCTGCGCGCCTCGCCGCTGCTGCTGTATGCGCGGATGGCGCGCCGGCTCGACGACTTCGCAGCAGGCAGCGAACGGCTGAAGCACGACTTCTTCGGCCAGCCGCTGGACAGCGACGTGCGCGCGCTCAACCCCGGCCTCGCGCTGGCCCGACTGCGCGTAGCCCCAAAGCAGGGCGGCTACTCGCGCGACGAGATCGTGGCGCTGCCCGAGACGCCCGCCGACCTCAAACCCGCGGCGGGCATCCTGACGCGCGGCGAGGGCAACGTGCTCTCGCACGTGCAGCTCCTCGCGCGGGCGCTCGGCATTCCGAACGTCGTGCTCGGCCAGGGCGCCTATGACCTCCTGGTGCCCCACGACGGCAAGCAGGTGCTCTTCATCTCCACGCCGGGCGGTCGCGTCATCGTGAAGGAAGCCTCGACCATGACGGACCAGGACCGACTGGTCTACGAGGAGTACACGCGCAACGACAAGCGAACCGGAGACGGGTCGCTCGAGGTCGCGGGAGCCAAGCTCCACATCGACCGGGCCAAGATCGATCTCGGGCCCAAGCTCCCGATCGACCTCGACAAGGTTCGCCGGAGCGACTCCGGCCGGATGTGCGGGCCGAAGGCCGCCTTCCTGGGTGAGCTCAAGCACGTATTTCCCGACAAGATCTCCCGCGGCATCGTCGTGCCCTTCGGCGCCTACCACGCGCACTACCTGAAAGCGAAGGTGAGTCTGCCGGAGAAGCTGCGCAGCCAGGGCCTCGCCACAGCGGGTGAGCCGCTGCCGGGCTTCGTGGAGCGCACCTACGCCGAGTTCTTCGGCAAGATGATCCCGTCGAAGAAGAGCGACCGGGAGCTCACGGCCTGGATCGATCCGCGGCTCTCAATCATCCGTCAATCGATCAAGGATACGCCACTCGCCGGAGACCTCAGCGACGGGATCAAGAGCGGGCTCGATGCGCTCGGCCTGCTCGAGCCCGGAGATAAATCGCAGACTGTGGGCTGCTTCGTGCGCAGCGACACCAACGTCGAGGATCTCGACAGCTTCAACGGCGCCGGCCTCAATCTGACGCTGTTCAATCGCAAGTCGCTCGCTGACATCGGGAGCGCCCTCAAAGAAGTCTGGGCCTCCCCCTTCGAGCTCCGGTCCTTTTCCTGGCGGCAGACGCTGATCGACGAGCCGCTCTGGGTGCTTCCCTCGGTGGTGATCCTCGAGTCCGTCCCGTCCGAGAAGTCGGGCGTGCTCGTGACCAGCGACATCTACGACGGCGACCCGGCAACGATGACCGTCGTTACCTCCGAGGGCGTGGGCGGTGCGGTCGACGGAACGTCGGCCGAAACGCTGCTCTGGTCGCCGGCGGGCATCGAGATCGTGACGCTCTTCAAGTCGCCCTGGCGCAATCAGCTGCAGTCCGGCGGAGGCTTCGCCGTCGTACCCGCCAGCGGGAGCGACACGGTGCTCCAGCCCCGGGAGCTCGAGCAGCTCGTAGCGGCGGGCAAGACCGTCACCGAGAAATTCGAGGCCACCCTCGATCCGGCAGGCCGACCTCGGCCCTGGGACATCGAGTTCGGCTTCGCGAAAGGCAAGCTCTGGCTCTTCCAGTGCCGTCCCTTCATCGGCAACGACTCTCTGAAGAACGTGCCGGCACTGGCGGCACTCGAAGGCAAGCCGGCCGGAGCCGGAGGGAACGTGCTCAATCTCGAGGAGGTCCTGAAATGATTCGTGCCGGACTGTGTCTGTCTCTTCTGCTGGCTCTCGGCCTCGGCGCGCCGGCCGCGCATGCCGCGCTCGACTCGCAGGGCGATCCGGCCTGGGACGGGAGCC
>CAYGXT010000498.1:0-2800 GCA_964353695.1 uncultured Myxococcaceae bacterium | reverse complement strand
CCTGGCGCGATTTGCCCCGCAGCGAGATCGCGGAGACCGTGATCCGCGAGGCACGGCGAGCGCTGCCCGGCATGGCCAGCGCGCAGGTGCTCCAACACCTCGTGGTGACGGAGCATGCCGCGACGCTGGCGCCGGATCCGGAGATCCAGCCGCTTCGTCCCGGTGCACGGACATCCGTCCGTGGCCTGCTGCTCGCCGGCGATTGGACCGACACAGGCCTGCCCGCAACCCTCGAGGGCGCAGCTCTCTCGGGCCATCGCGCGGCGGCCCTCGTGATGGGAGCAAATTCGTGACCGAGATCGCTGAGCGCAAGGCCTCGCATCTGCGCCTTTGCGCCGAGGAGGACGTCGAGCACCGCGGCACGACGTTGCTCGAAGAGGTGCGGCTGCTGCACGATGCGTTGCCCGAGCTGTCGGTGGACGACGTGGACCTCTCGGTCGAAATCCTGGGGCGTCGGCTGCAGGCGCCGCTGCTGATTTCGGGCATGTCGGGCGGAACGCCCGAGGCCGGCGAGCTGAACCGCGCGCTCGCCACCGTCGCGCAAAAATGTGGCCTCGGCTTCGGCGTCGGCTCGCAGCGTCCGATGCTGCTCCATCCCGAGACGGCGCAGAGCTACCGCGTCCGCGACGTCGCGCCGGACATTCTGCTGCTGGGAAACATCGGCGTCGTGCAGGCGCGCGAAGCAGGCGTCTCGCGCGTAGCGGGTCTGGTGAAGGAGATCGGCGCCGATGCGCTCTGCGTACATCTCAACGTTGCGCAGGAGCTGGTGCAGGAGGAGGGCGACCGGGACTTCCGCGGAGCGCTTGGCGCCATCGCGAAGCTGGTGGACGAGCTGCCGGTGCCGGTGATCGTAAAGGAGACCGGCTGCGGCCTCGGGCCCCGCACTCTCGCGCGATTGCACGCGCTCGGCGTGCAGTGGGTGGATGTTTCCGGGGCCGGCGGCACGAGCTGGACTGCCGTCGAGTCGCTGCGCGGCAGCGAGCACCAGCGTGCGCTGGGAAGCGACCTCCGCGAATGGGGCATCCCCACGGCCGCGGCGATCGTCTACGCGCGGCGCGAAAAGCTCGGCACCATTGCGTCAGGCGGGATCCGTAGCGGTCTCGACGCCGCGCGCGCTCTTGCGCTCGGCGCCGACGCGGTCTCGCTCGCGCTACCGCTGCTGCGTGCCTACGCGACGGGCGGACTCGATGCGGCGCTTGCTGCGGCTGGCCGCATCGTCGAAGGCCTGCGCGCCGTGGCGCTGCTCACCGGATCGCGGCGCCCCGAAGATCTTGCAAAGGCGCCGCGCGTGCTGGGGCCTGAGCTGCGCGCCTGGCTCGAATGAGCCCGCGGCGCCTTGGCCGCTGCGAGGGGCTGGTCGCGCTCGTAACAGGAGGATCCGGCGGCATCGGAGAAGCGCTGGCGAGCGAGCTGGCGGGGCGCGGCATGGCGCTCGCGTTGCTCGCGCGGCGGCCCGAAGCGCTCGGTGCCTCGGCCGGACGCCTGCGCGCGCTGGGCGCGCGCGTCACGACGCATCCCTGCGACGTTCGTGATGCCGCATCCATCGCGGCCGCTGTGGATGCGGCCGCTGCGGCTCACGGGCGCCTTGATCTCGTTGCTGCCTGCGCCGGCATCGGCCGTCACGTGCCCTTCGCGGAGCACGACGCGGCCAGCATCGACGCCATCCTCGCCACCAACGTCGCCGGCCACGTCCACACGCTGCGCTGCGCGCTTCCGTATCTGCGCGAGAAGGGCGGCTGGATCGTGAGCGTCTCGTCGGTGGCGGGACGCCTCGGCCAGCCCGACGAGGCGGTCTACTCGGCGTCGAAGTTCGCAGTGACGGGTCTCTCGGAGGCGCTCACGATCGAGCTCGTGCCGCGCGGGATCCACGTGCTGACGGTCTATCCGGGCTTCGTGCGTACGGGCTTCGTACCCGAGGCCGAGCTACCGCGCGTGCCGGAGAGCGCGCTGCGCACCGCCGTCGAGCCGGACGCGGTAGCACGAGCCATCGTGAATGCCCTCGAGCGGGGCCGCCACGAGCTCACGGTTCCAAAGCTCGCCGCCGGCGGCTACGTGGTACGCACGCTCGCACCGGCCCTGTTCCGGCGCATCCTCGCCTGGGTCCGGCGCGGCGTCCTGCCCTGAACGAGAGCACGGGGCGCTCGCGCGCTGCTCCTCAGGGTTTGCGGCGGATCTCGTAGATCGCGCCATCCGAGAGCGAGACCACATAGAGGTTGCCGTCCGGTCCCTGCTCGATGTCGGGGGTGATTCCGAAGCCCGTGCCGATCAGGAGCGTCTCGCTCTCCGTTCCGTCGAACTTGGTCGGACGGAAGAGATTGTCGGCGACGTGATCGGCGAGCCGCGGATCCGCACTCACGTCGACGTGGAGACGGTCGCCTGAGAGCTTGATCCGGTACACGCTTCCCCCGTTTCCGCCCACCTGCGCGAAGCTCCGGGACGATCCGATCCACAGCGTGCCGTCGTAGGCGGCCCCAAGCGCGGCGCCCCTCAGGAACGTCGTCCCGGCCGGACCGATCTCGTAGCGCCAGCTCAGCTCGGGATCGACGTAGGTGGCTCCCGGCAGCATGAACATTTGCGATGCCGCGCGCGCAAAGCTGTACGCGACGCGTGTCGGCGGGTAGCGGAGCTGCTGGAGACTGCTGCCGAACTGCGTCGTCTCGACGAACTTGAAATCGGCCATGCGGCTCGCGGGGCCGGCGATCTGGATCCAGCCTCCATTCATGCCGGGAACGACCCGGTTGAGCTCACTGTAGGCGTCGTCGGCGTTTTCGGTGTCCCAGAGGTTCCCTGAATACGGATC
>CAYGXT010000497.1:0-2813 GCA_964353695.1 uncultured Myxococcaceae bacterium | reverse complement strand
GATCAGGCTGGCGAGAAGCGTCGTGAAGCCTGTCGCTGCATAGAACAGGCCCATCGCAGTACCGCGGCTGGTGGCGGGCACGTGGTCGACGATGAGCGCCTTGCCGACGCCGTCCGTTAGGCCCATGTAGACGCCGTAGAACGCCATCAAGGGCCACATCCCCCACGACGTCGAGTCTGGCAGCACGGCAAGCCCTACATAGACCATCGCGTAGATCGCCCAGCCGACCGCGATCACGCGCCAGCGGCCGATGGCGTCGCTCAGCACGCCAGCGGGATAGGAGACCACCGCGTACGTAAGATTGAATAGCGCATACAGCAGCACGACCGCCCAGGGCGAGAAGCCGAGATCGCTCGCTCGCAGCAGCAGGAATGTGTCGCTGCTGTTGGCCAGCGAGAACAGGATGAGCACCGACAAGACGGACCAGTAGGAGCGTGGCAGCCCCAACCCGGCCGCTCGAGGCGTGGTCGCTTCGACGCTGTCGAGTGCCGCTGCGCTTGGGACGCTCGATGGGCCCTTCGTCGTGCCGGATTCCTTCAGCAGCAGCGTCAGCAGCAGAGACGCCACCCCGAGTGCTGCGCCTACGCCGAAGATTGCGCGGTAGACCCAGGCGGGAGTCTGCGCAGCATGCTCCGCGGCGGCGCCGGCGCTTTGCTGCGGTGTGCCCGTGAGCCACCAGAGCAGGAAGGCGGAGAGCAGCACGCCGACCAATGCGCCGGCGGTATCGAATGCGCGGTGGACGCCGAAGGCGCGGCCGCGCTGATCGATGCCTACCACGTCGCCGATCAGGGCATCTCGCGGCGATGCGCGAAGCCCCTTGCCGAAGCGATCGAGGAGCCTCCCCCCCAGCACCATCGGCCAGGCCGTCGCCAGCGCGATGATCGCCTTGCCGAGGATGGGCAGCCCATAGCCGAAGCGGATCCACGGGACCCGCTTGCCGAGGCGGTCGCTTCTCCAGCCTGCAAACGCGGTCATCACGGCCACGAGCAGAACCGCGGCACCCTCGATCGCTCCGAGCTGGGTCTTGCTCGAATGGAGGACGCCCACGAGGAAGAGCGGCAGCAGCGGGTACACCATCTCGGACGAGACGTCCGCGAAGAAGGAGACCCAGCTCAGCAGCCAGACGGCGCGCGGGAGCGGCGCCCCGGCGGACGGGCTTCCGGTCGATCGGGGATCAGGAGTCATTCGGTGGACGATTGCATGCTCGGGGTGCGGCTGCATGCCGGTCGGGCATGATGGGCGAGTCGCCTCAGGAAGACCAGACTGACTGAAATCCGGCGGCCGGCGGCCTGAAGCGGTGGCACGCCACCGACCGCGGCCGGTCAGCTCCATCGCCTCGATAGGCCGCGCGCCTCTATGTCGGATCTGATATTGTTTTCGAGGATGCGAGAAATGGACCGGCCGCTCGTGTGGCTCCATGGAAAGGTGAAGTCACCGCCGTTCTCACGCCTGGGACGACTCGAGGCGGGCTTCCTGCTCCGCAAGCTGCAAAAGGGAGAAGGGCTCGGAATGCCGGCACCCGGATGCCGTCGTGATTTTGGGCGTGCACGATAAGAGGACGCAGCCGACGCCGCGATTGGTGCTGGAAGGCTGTCGCCAGCGCGCCGAGCGCTATGACCGGGATGTCAAGAGAGACCGACAATGAGGAAGGTGAAGCGAGCCCGGCTCGAGGCGGCCGGTTGGAAGCTGGGAACCGTCCGAGATTTTCTCGGACTCAGCGAGGAAGAGGCCGCCTTTCTCGAGGTGAAGCTGGCTTTGGCGAAGAGCCTCCGCAAGCGCCGCGAACGGAAGGGGTTGACGCAGAGCGAGCTTGCGGAACTGATCGAGTCGAGCCAGTCACGTGTGGCAAAGATGGAGGCGGGCGACCGTACCGTGAGCCTCGACCTGCTCGTTCGCTCGCTCCTCGCGATGGGAACCACCAAGCGAGAACTCGCGCGAATCATCTCAGCACCCCGCCGCGCGGCCTAACGGACCGGCGCTCAGCCGCGAGCCGCGCGGGGCCGGCCACGAACCGGCTTGAGAGCTCGCGCGCGGCTTGCCGGCTGCAGCGCCTTGTTGGGCAGCGCACTGCTAATCAGAGGGAATGCTTCCGGGTTCTCGATGGACTCAATCGCCAGGTCTACGTCGAGGTCTGGCCAGTGAAGGTGATGCTCTGAGGGGAGTTCGACATTGAGCACCTCCGAAACCGCGGCACTCCTGAACCACGGGAACTCGGCAAACGGAACGAACAGCTCTCGGCCCTGCACTAGCATCCAAAAGCCGTGAGGCGAAATGTTCAGGACCTCAGCCTCCGAAGTGCGTTTGCCACGCATCGCGAATCTCCTGTTGGTGGCGCCGAACCAGCGAGAGGGCCGCCTTGGCTCGCTGGGCGTTCAATCCCCAGCTCTGGGCAAGCTCGATCTCGGGCTCGAGCCAGAACTTCGCCTCCCCTTCTGCGTGTTGCACGTGGACATGGATACGCAGCTCTTCGCGAGAGAAGAAGTAGAACCGAAACCCGCCTCGGCGAAACACTGTCGGGCTCACGCGGCTACAGTACCGCTTCCCGACCGCGAAGGGCCATGCCGGCAAGAACCGAGGAGCCTCTTCCCCGTCTGCCCAACAGCCCATGATATCGATATGGACACGACCCTCTCAGGCCCGCTGGCGCCATCAAGAATGAGGTGCCTCGTCAGATCGATTGAGGGCGAGGATTTCCCGCAGATTGCAGTCCTGCCGGAGGTTCCGATGGATGAGGAACTTCCCGCCATGGTCGTCCGAAGCCTCTGTGATGCACTCGATCTGCCGCATTTTGCCTTCGGGCTCGCGCAATCCTG
>CAYGXT010000496.1:0-2823 GCA_964353695.1 uncultured Myxococcaceae bacterium | reverse complement strand
CCGGGCGTGTCGATGATGTTGATGTAGTAGTCGTTCCAGGCGCAGTAGGTCGCGGCGGACGTGATCGTGATGCCGCGCTCGCGCTCGAGCTCCATGAAATCCATGGTGGCGCCCACGGCGTCCTTGCCCCTCACCTCATGGATCTTGTGGATCCGCTTGGTGTAGAAGAGGATGCGCTCGGTAAGCGTGGTCTTGCCCGAGTCGATGTGGGCAGAGATTCCGATGTTGCGGATGCGAGAGATGTCCCGGGCCATGGGGGCGCGGAATCTAGCCCGCTTTTCGATTTCCGCTACTGGAGCCGGTCTGCCGGCGCGAGCCCGGACTGCGCTGCCGCGACCTTCTTGCCGTCCCCAAGCCGCGCGCGACCGATCAGGATGCGTCCGCCCCCCGCCGCGATCACGAGGCCGTCGCCCTCGCGCTCGAGGATCGTGCCCGAGGCCTGCGCCGCGCTGCCGGGCAGCAGTCTCGCGTCGAATAGCCGGACCGACACTTCTCCGTGTCGAGCGTGGGCTCCCGGCTGCGGGTCGCAGCCGCGGATCAGCCGGTCGATGCTCGCCGCGTCCTGCGCCCAGTCGATACGCGCGACCGTATCGTCGACCAGACCCTGGAACGTGGCCCGGCTCTCGTCCTGCGGCCGAAGCACGGCTCGGCCCTCGTCCACGGCCTTTACTGCCTCGGCGATCGCCTCGAGGCCGAGCGGGTAGAGCCGGTCGAAATAGAGGCTCGCGGCCGTGTCGCTGGCCGCGATCGGAACCCCGCCCTTCTGCACCACGATCGGGCCCGTGTCCACGCCGGCATCGGGCCGGAAGACCGTGACGCCGCTCTCGGGCTCGCCGAGGATCAGCTGCCAGGCGATCGCCGATCCGCCGCGAAAGCGTGGCAGCAGCGAGGGATGGAAGCAGAGCGATCCCAGCGGCGGCGCATCCACGATCTCTGGCGGCAGGATCACCGTGGTGAACGGCATCAGGTTGAGCTCCGCGCCGAAGCCGCGGTACTCGGCGACGAGCTCGGGGATCGCCTCCCCCTGCCGGCGCAGACGTGCGTAGCGGAGCAGCCGCAGGCCGCGCGCCCCGGCCTCCGCGGCCAGCGCATCGGGTCGGCCCTTATCCGGCGGCACGTAGACCGCCGCGATCTCGTGGCCGGCCTCCAGCAGCCGCAGCATGACGTCCTTGCCGAAAGGGCCCTGCCCGAAGATCGCGATTCGTCGCACGTCACTCCCCGTGTTTCCGCCTCCTGGCAGCGTAGGTCAGTGCACTCTCGATCGGTCGCCGACGATGCCGTGGACCTTCGCCGGAGCGCCGTGCGCGAGGCTGTGGGGTGGGAGGTCATGGACCACCACGGAGCGCGCGCCCACCACACTGTGAGAGCCGACCTGGACGCCGCGCAGGATCGTCACATCGCTCGTGAGCCAGACGTAGTCACCGAGCTCGACGGCCGCGCGCCGCTCCGGACGTTCGGCGTCGAGGGAATGCTGGTCGGCGTCGAAGACGCGGCAGCCAGGGCCGATCCAGTCGCCCTTGCCGAGCTTCAGCGACTCCTTCGCGCTCAGATGACAGCCCGAAAGCCAGCACCCCTCTCCGATCCGGAGGCGAGCGCCCTCGAAGACCGCCAGGTAGATCGGCTCGCATTCGGTCCGCAGCCAGCTGCTGTCGCCGACCTCGATGCACCCGCCGCTTTCGACGTGGAAGACCAGAGCGCCCGGAATTCGCTCGGTCACGACGTCGGCGCCGATCCGGAGCTCCGCGCCGGGCGCGAGCTCGAAGCGTGCGACGGCCAGGTTCGTGCTCGCCGTGGGATGGATCCAGAGCCCCGGATGACGGCGCCGGAGTCGGCGAAGCCGCCAGCGGTCAGCCACCTGGATGCTGCGAAGCAGGAGCCGGACGAGAACGGCGCGCACGAGGAGAGGGCGGGAGCCCTCAGCGGCCCCCGCCGCCGCCCGTCTCGCCTTCCCGCAGGCGGAATGTGATGAATCCGTGGGTCGGGTCGTACGGAGAGAGCCCAACTTGTACGCGATCGCCCGGAATCACGCGGATCCGGAAGCGGCGCATCCGGCCGGAGAGCTGCGCCGTGACGGTCTGGCCCGCCTCCAGCTTGATCTGGTAACGCCCACCGCCGAGGATCTTCTCGACGGCGCCGGTCGCCTGAATCAGGTCGTCTTTCGCCAAACGAACGCTCCTCCTCTGCCCCGAATCCCGAATCGCACGGACTGTCGCCCAGCCGCGACGCTCCTGCCAACGAGGGAGGCTCGCCGCGGGCTCCTCAGAGATCTTCGCCGGGCAGGTAGGCCTCGCGCAGCAGATCCGTCTCCGTCACGAGTCCGATGGGGACATGCTCCTCCTTCACCACCACCAGGCATCCGATCTTGTGGCGAAGCAGCAGCCGGGCGGCCTCCTCGAGGGTGGTCTCAGGCGGCACGGTCAGGACGTCCCGCGTCATCACCTCCTCCACCTCGACCATGCCGAGGAAGGAGACGCGCTGCTCGCGGGCGAACTGGAGCACTTTCGAGAGGGAGGCCGCCAGCAGGTCGCGGCTCGAAACGATCCCCACGAGGCGCCCCTCCAGCAGCACGGGCATGTGGCGGATTCGCCCGAGCTGCATGATCTGCTGGGCGAAGTCGAGCTTGTCCGAGAGTTCGAGGCTCACGAACTCGGGCCTCATGATCTCCGACACGGTTCGGTGACGCAGCGACATGGCGGGTCCTCCTCGGCCCCTTCGCACCATGCCACCGGTTCCGCGCCGCGTCTAGCTCCCGGGTTTTCGCGCTCTCTTCGGACGAGGCGGAACACCCCATGCCGACGGCTTGCCCAGGCCTGCGCGGCGCCT
>CAYGXT010000495.1:0-2824 GCA_964353695.1 uncultured Myxococcaceae bacterium | reverse complement strand
GTGCTGCGCTTTACGAAGGAGCCGCGATAGCGGGCCGCCTCACTTCTCGACGTCGTAGCCGCGCCGGGTCCAGCCGGCCCAGCCCTCGGCCAGGGAGACCACGCTCGTGAAGCCCATCTGCTGCAGTGTGACCGCCGCGAGTGCGCTGCGGTTGCCGCCGCCGCAATAGAGCACGAGCTTGCGGCTGCGGTCAGCCAGCCACGGGTCGCGCTTGGGATGCACGAGATCGGCCTTCACCTCGAGGAAGCCGCGCGGCGCCGCGTGCGCCCCGGGAACGCGGCCCGCCGCGAACTCGTCGGGCTCGCGCACGTCGAGAAAATGCCAGCCCTCTCGCCCCGCGGCGTCGAGCAGGCGTTTTGCCTCCTCGGGCGCGATCTCCCGGATCTGCGCCAGGGCCTCGTTCACGAAATCGCTGAGTGTCTTCGCCATGCGCTCTATAGTGGCATAATGTTCGCGCGGCGCGCAGGCTGGGATCTCGAGCAGAGCGACCTTGCCGCGCGTGTCGCACGGCGCCGCGCAGCGGGCCTTCCGCTGCTCGATCTGACGGAGTCGAACCCCACGCGTTGCGCGCTCCCCGCAGCCGGCGAGCGTCTTGCCGCGGTGCTCGCCGAGGTGGCCCGAGACCCCCGCTGCGGCGTCTACGAGCCCGATCCTCGCGGCGACATCACAGCGCGCGAGGCCATCGCCGCCCATCACGCGGCGCAGGGCGGGGCTGTGACAGCGGCCTCCATCGTGCTCACGGCGGGCACCAGCGAAGGCTACGCCCACCTGTTCCGGCTGCTGGCCGATCCGGGTGACTGCGTGCTGGTGCCGAGCCCGAGCTACCCGCTCTTCGGCCTGCTCGCGGAGCTCGAGTCCGTGGAGCCGAAGCCCTATCCGCTGCGCCTTCGCGACGGGCGCTGGGACATCGATCTCGATGCCTTGCGTGCGGCCGCACCTGGGGCGCGCGCGCTCCTGCTCGTACACCCGAACAACCCCACGGGCTCGCTCGCGAGCCCCGACGAGGTGACGGAGCTGCGGCGGATCTGTCGCACGCACGATCTCGCCCTCGTCTGCGACGAGGTCTTCGCCGACTACCGGAGCCCGTCGGCTCGGGTGGGAGCGCCGTACACGCTACTCCCGCAGCGCGACGAGGCCGAGAGCGATCCGCTCGTCTTCGTGCTTTCGGGCGCGTCCAAGCTGCTCGGCCTGCCGCAGCTCAAAGTTGGCTGGATCCTCGTGGGGGGGCCCGCGCAGCTGCGTGAGGAGGCTCTCGCCCGCCTCGATGTGATTGCGGACACGTATCTCTCCGTCTCCGGCCCGGCGCAGCTTGCACTGCCCGCACTCCTTGCGTCACGCGCCGAGGTCGCGGGACCGATCGCAGCGCGTATCGAGCAGAACCGCGCGCTCGTCGAACGCGCGGTGGCGCATGCGGCCGGCGTCGAGCTGCTGATCGCCGAGGGCGGCTGGTACGCGATCCTGCGTCTCAGCGCGGATAGCACGGGCCACGCCATGGACGAGGACGCGCTTTCCGCCACCCTGGTCGATGGCCCCGGCGTGATCGTTCAGCCGGGCTGGCTCTTCGACCTCGAGCCGCAGGATGAGAGCGGGCTACCGGCGTCGCATCTTTTGCTCTCCCTGCTACCGGAGCCGCACATTCTCGAGGAGGGCCTTGGCCACGTCCTCGCGATGATCGAGGCCGCATCGGGCTAGCTTCGCCGCGGGCTTCGAGCTCCCGAGCCAGCCGCCAGCCAGATAGACCAATCCGGGCAGGGCCCAGACGAGCTCGCGAAACCGGACCGCAAGACCTACTGCGAGCCCCACTTCTGGCGGATATCCGAGCATCCCGAAGACCCAGAGCTGGCCGCCCTCCAGCACGCCGATGCCCGCCGGCACTGGCAGCTGGCGGGCGGCGGCGGTGGCGAAGATCGCTGCAACGATGGCGACGGCGTCGGCCGGCAAGCCGAACGCCGAAAGCAGAAAGCCGAACTCCAGCAACACGAGCAGGTTCGTCCCGATGCTGATGAGAAAGGCCAACGCGAGCCGCCGGCGCTGCGCGATCAGCCGGGTGGCCGCAGCTTCTGAGCTCGCAAGCACATCCATCCGTCGTTCCACCAGCGGCAGCGTGTCCAGCCCCGTGCGTCGGGCGAAGGACGTGACCAGTCCCTTTCCCTGCCCGAGCCTGCGGGCCGTCCAGAAGGTCGCCATGCCCAATGCCAGTGTGGCCACGACCATGGTGAAGAGAGCGCTCCGCAGCTCTGGAATACCCTGCTGAATCAGGACGGCTGCGAACACGACGCTAAATGGTGCGGCCGCGCCGATCTCGAGGGCACGGTCGGTCGCCACGGTGGCAATCGCGTCATGCGCTGCAATCTGGGCGCGCGTCGCCAGCCATGCCCGGAGAGGGTCACCCCCGATTTGCGCGCTGGGAATGAGCGCAGCCAGGGTCTGACCGGCCGATCGAAACCCAACCAGTCGGAGGAGCGGCGGCGGATCGCCCAGCCCGGCCAGCAGCAGGCGCCAGCGCCAGGTGAAGCACACGATGGCGACGGCTACGACGACGAGAAAGGCCGCAAGCTTCAGGACCGAAAGTCGTGGAGACAGGAGCTGCAGTGCGGGTCTGCCAACCCACTGCAGGAGCCAACCCAACAGCAGGATGCCGAGCACGAGATTGGTTCCGAGGAGAAGTACCCGTGCCCATCGCCTCACGGGGCGATTCCGGGCTCGTAGCCCGCGATGGTGATCCCATCGGCCATGGCGTCAGCCAGGACAGCTTCGATGGGACGCTGGTCCAGCACCTCGAACTGGCTCGCCTGCATCTCGAATCGGGCACCCGTTTCAGTGT
>CAYGXT010000494.1:0-2832 GCA_964353695.1 uncultured Myxococcaceae bacterium | reverse complement strand
ACCAGGTATGAAAGCGGGAGCAGGAGGTAGAGCGGCTCGAGCTTGAGCGCGACGGCAGACGAGAAGGCGGCACACGAGATCACGGCATCTCGCCTGCGTTGGCTTCGCATCCATTCAGCCATGTGAAAGATCGCGATTACCGAGCAGACAATCATGGGTGGCTCGGAGAACTGGAAGTTGCCGAAGGGATGACGCAGGCCCGCGAAGGCCGACACGGCCGCGGCAAGAACTCCCGCCGCCCCACCGAGCTCGCTCCGGACCAGCAGGAAGACGTAGACGATCAGGAGCAGGAAGGAGAAAAGCGTAGTTGCTCGGGCCGTGAGCGGGCTCAGCCCGAAGCCCTCGTAGAGCAGTGCCGAAGCGAACGGCACCAGCGGAAGCTCCATCGCCGTGGCGCGCGGCTCCTCGGCGGGCCAGGAGACTTCGGGACTGAAGAAGTGGAAACCGTGCTGCCAGTAGTTCTGGGAGATCATCAGGTAGTCGATCTCCTTCCATGCGGTCCGATCGAGGGCGGGCGCGTCGATCCGATCCAGGCGCACGATGAGGGTACACAGGACGATGGCAGCCAACGCGACGTACTGAACCCAGCGCGGGATCGAACTGGGGGAGAGGAGCTCGCCCAGGGCGCCGCGGGTGGACGATAGGAGTGCGCGATAGCGGGAGGCCAGGGCAGGCACGGAAGTCTCCATCTTCGCCTTGAGAACTTTGATAGCCTACCTGGCCAGGCTACTCAGGGCAGGTCGACGCATGTCCTCTTCGTCCAGCTCCCGTGTGGGCTTCGCGGATGCGAGCGAGACTGCACCGAAGCTGCGCATTCTATGGCTCGACCTGCTTCGAGCCGTCGCACTCGGCTGGGTATTCCTCAACCATCTGAGCGAGCAGCTCTTCGGCAGCCCGATGATCGGGAATCCGACGAGTCAGTGGCCACCGCTCGCGGAGCGCGTGGGTCAGCTCGCCCCGATCGGCGACGGAGGCCCCAGCGGCGTCGTAGCCAATCTCGTCCGCTACGTCGGCTGGGCTGGCGATGAGGGCGTTTCCCTCTTCTTGATCGCGAGCGGCTTCGCCCTCACCTGGGGCCTGCTGCGGGCTGCTGAGGGCACTCGCCTCGACATTCCCCACTTCCTGCGACGGCGAGCCGAGCGGATCTATCCGGAGTGGTGGGCCGCGCATCTGGCCCTTGTCGGAACGTCCTTCCTCATCGGCTGGGGCATGAGTCCATTTGCCCTGGATACGTGGCTGAGTTTCCTCGGCATCCGACTGACTGCCGCGCAGCTTTACTACGGCGTGCCCGCGTGGTGGTACGTCGGCCTGCAGCTCCAGCTCTACCTCGTCTACCCCGTGCTGTGGCGGATGCTGCGTGCGTGGGGCCCCTCCCGTTTTCTGCTGCTGACGTGCGCCGTCTCTTTCGCGGTACGTGGCATCGGGATGCTGACGTTCGGCGACTACCTGGATGCGTGGTCCCGCGGAGCGATCTTCATCACACGGCTGCCGGAGTTCGCGTTCGGCATCGCGCTCGCAGCGTGGATGGCCAAGCACCCGGAGCCCTTGGATCGCGGTCTTCGCCGCATCTCCACGTGGGCGGTCGCCGTGGTGGTGTATGCGGCGGGGACCGGGCTCGCCCTCTTCCTCGTCGGTATGACGTTTGCGCCGTTCCTGCTCGGCGTGGGAGCCTTCGGGCTGCTCTACGCACCTCTGCGTAGGCTCGATTCCCAGGGCGGGCCGATCGTGCGGAGCCTGCGCTGGGTGGGGCGGCACTCCTACGCGCTCTACCTCGTCCACCAACCGTGCATCCTGCGGCTGGTGCCGCCGGAGGCATCGCACGGATCACTTCTTCTCCGCGTCGTGCTGGCAATGGCCGCTACCGGAATCGCCGCTTTGGCCCTCGAGCGCACGGCGGCGATCGCGCAACGCACCCTGCGCCGCTGGGTTCGGGAGAGCGGGGTCGGAGGCGCATTGGTGCGCGTGGCCGCAGTGGCCGCCGTGCCGCTTTTCCTGGTCTATGGCGGCGACTGGGCCGTGAGGCGCTTCGATCCGCAGGAGGTCTGGGGCTGGGGCGAACGTCCTTCACTCGAGCCCGACCCGGAGCTCGGCTGGAAGCTCGTGCCCGATCAGACGACGCGCCTGCGATGGGAGAGCTACGACTACGTCGTGAGGGCGAACTCGCTCGGCTTCCCTGGACCGGAGGTGCCGGTCGAGAAGCCTCCCGGCACGTTCCGCATACTGGTCACCGGCGATGCCTTCTCGAGCGCCGAGGGCGTCGACACCGAGGAGTCCTGGCCCCGCCGCCTCGAGCACGATCTGCAGGCCTGCGAAGCCCCCGGCAGCACGGTACAGGTGCTCGACTTCGCCATCACGGGCTACGGCCCGAACCAATATGCAGCAGTCCTTCGTCGCTATCTGCCGCTCTACCGGCCCGATCTCGTCGTGATCGAATTTTTCGTGAACGAATATGACGATGTGCTCGTCAGTGATGACGAGTTCCGCGCTTCGATCGGCTTCGGGCAACCCGATCCCGACGGCCTCTCCGGTCGGCTGCACGCCCTCCATCTCCGTGGCTTCATCGCAAACCGCGTCATCGAGCCCATCCAGGCCTGGCGACATGGGCGGCCGACGGCGTCCGGCTACTTCTTTGGCTACGTCGCTGCGCTCGAGCGGGGTCGCGAATCCTACGTGGGCGCCGGAGCGAAGCTCGTGGAAGAGCGGGTGCAGGAAATTTCGCAGATCGCACGTGCGGCGAGAGCTCCCGTGTGGCTGTTGATGGTTCCAGCACCGGTCCAAGTCTGCGACGCTCGCTCACTCGATTATTTTCCAAGAAATCTCGACCTCACGGAC
>CAYGXT010000493.1:0-2833 GCA_964353695.1 uncultured Myxococcaceae bacterium | reverse complement strand
CTGCACAACTACAAGCACAATCAAGTGCTGCACCAGACCGTCCTGCTGGTGACGGTGCAAGGAGAGCGCGTTCCGACCATCGCGCCCGAGGAGCAGCTCGAGGTCAAGGAGATCGGCGAGGGGCTCTACCGGGCGGCCGTCCGCTACGGCTTCAGCCAGAAGCCGGATCTACCGGCAATCCTCGCGCGCATCGATCCGAAGCTCTTCCCGGTGGATCCCATGCGTACGAGCTACTTCCTTGGCCGTGAGACGCTGATCGTGGGGGACACCTCGCGCTTCCGTCTCTCGACCTGGACGCGGCGCATCTTCGCCTTCATGTCGCGCAACGCCCTCGACGCGGCGAAGTTCTTCCACCTGCCTCCGAATCGGGTGGTCGAGGTCGGCGTGCAGATCGAGTTCTGAATCGCATGACCCTCGAAGGTTTCGAGAGCTTCAGTTTCAGCCACGACGGCGCGGAGCGTACCGTCTACCAGCGCGGCCACGGCCCTGGCGTCGTGGTGATGCACGAGATTCCGGGCATCACGCCGCCCGTGGCGGCCTTCGCGCGGCGTGTCGCCGAGGACGGCTTCACGGTCTTCTTGCCGCATCTGTTCGGCACGCCCGGCAAGCCGCTCTCAGTGCCCTACGCCCTGGGCCAGATGGCGCGAGCCTGCGTGAGCCGCGAGTTCCTGGTGCTCGCGCGCAGCGAGTCGAGCCCGATCACGGACTGGCTGCGTGCGCTCTGCCGCCACGCGCATGCGGTGTGCGGCGGGCCGGGCGTGGGCGCCATCGGCATGTGCCTTACGGGAAACTTCGCGCTTGCCCTGATGCTGGACGAGGCCGTGATGGCGCCGGTCCTGAGCCAGCCCTCGCTGCCGTTCCCGCTGACCGCTGCGCATCGCGCGGCGATCCATCTCTCCGAGGAAGATCTTGCAATCGTGAAGCGGCGTGCGGCTGCGGGCTGCGGGGTCCTGGGCCTTCGCTTCACGGCGGATCCGATGTGCCCGCCGGAGCGCTTCGAGACGCTGCGGCGCGAGTTCGGCACGGCCTTCGAGGGCATCGAGATCGACTCCGGGCCGGGCAACCCGCATGGGCTCACGCGCCGCGCGCACTCGGTCGTGACCAACGACCTGGTGGACGAGGCCGGGCATCCTACGCGCGAAGCCCTCGATCGCGTGCTGGCTCTGTTCCGCGAGCGGCTTCGTGCCGAGCATCCCGTGCGTTCCTGACGCAGTCCGAGATTCATCCCGCCGGTCCCGGAGGGGAGAATATGAACGCTTCGCCGGACGAGGTGCTGGACGCATCGCTGGACGACGCACTGCGGCGTCTCGGCCATCAATCCTTCCGCCCGGGACAGCGCGAGGCGGTAAGGACACTACTTAGTGTCGGTCGCTGCCTGCTGGTCGCGCCCACGGGCGGGGGCAAGAGCCTGGTCTATCAGCTTCCGGCCCTGCTGTTGCCGGGCACGACGTTGGTGGTCTCTCCGCTGGTGGCCTTGATGCAGGATCAGGTCGAGGCCCTGGAGGCACGCGGCGTGCCGGCCACCTACCTGGCTGCGACGCTGGCTCCCGACGAGCTCCGTCGCCGCATGGCACGAGTGGCACGGGGCGAGTGCCGGCTCGTCTACGTGGCCCCCGAGCGTCTTGCGCAGTCTGGCTTTCGTGCGCTGCTGGAGCGCCTCGACTGCCCGCTGGTGGCGGTGGACGAGGCGCACTGCATCAGCGAGTGGGGCCACGACTTCCGGCCGGACTACTTGCAGCTCGGGGAGCTGCTCGCCGCGCTTCCCGGTGCTCGCGTGCTGGCCTGCACCGCAACGGCGACGCCCGTCGTGCGCGACGAGATCCTCTTGCGTCTCGGTCTTCCGGCCGACACCCCGCAGCTCCTTCGCGGCTTCGCACGGCCGAATCTCGCGCTGCGCGCACGCGAGGTCGCCGGTGCGCGGGAGCGCGAAGCCTGCGTCGATGCCGTGTTGGCCGAATGCCTCGGGCGACCCGGCGCAGGGCGGGGAGCCGTGATCGTGTACTCGCCGACGCGGCGCGCGGCCGAAGACGGGGCGCATCGCCTCTCGAAGCTCGGCTGGGGGGCAGCGGCCTATCACGCGGGGCTCGACGGTGCGACCCGGGAGCGCGTGGCGCGGGCGTTCGCCGAGCGCGCGCTCGAGGTGGTGGTTGCCACGAACGCTTTCGGCATGGGGATCGACCGCTCCGACGTGCGCGGCGTGGTGCATCTGGCGCCGCCCGGCTCGATCGAGGCCTACTACCAGGAGGTCGGACGCGCAGGCCGCGACGGCGAGCCGGCGGTCGGCTGCCTCTTGTTCTCGAATGCCGATCTGCCGCAGCGCCGTCGACTGCTCGAGCGCGACGGTGACGGCGGCAAGGTCGATGCCGCGGTCGTGGAGCATAAGTGGCAGCTCTTCCTAGAGCTGCTGCGCTGGGCGGAAGGCGGGAGCTGCCGACACGATGCGATCCTGCGCTATTTCGCCGACGAGGCCGAGACCCTCGCGGGCTGCGGGCGCTGCGACGTCTGTCTGCGGCTCGAGAGGGAGCCCGAGGTGGGGGAGCCGGAGCGGACGGAAATCGTGCGCAAGGCGCTCTCCGCCGTGGCCCGCATACACGGCCGCTTCGGCCTGCTGACGGCCACGAAACTGCTCCGCGGCGAGCAGGACGAGCGCATCGCGCGCGCGCGGCTGCATGAGACGCCCACCTTCGGCGCGCTGCAGGGGCGCGAGGAGCAATGGCTGGTACGGCTGCTGCGTCGCTGCGTGACGGCGGGCTGGGTCGATTTCGAAGGCGGCGATCGCCCGGTCGTGGTGCTGACGCCGAGCGGCCGTGAGGTAATGGCAGGGCGCCTGCCT
>CAYGXT010000492.1:0-2834 GCA_964353695.1 uncultured Myxococcaceae bacterium | reverse complement strand
TCCGTGCCGCGGTAGACCTCGCGAAGCTGCTCTTCCGTCTCGCGTACGTGGATCAGCGCCTCCAGCTTCCAGTTGACGCGGTAGTCCCCGAACTCGTGCCCGCAGCGGCACTTGACGATGCGCTGTTTCCCCTTGCTCACGATGAAGAGGGCCGTCGTGAGCGGCAGCAGGATCTTCTCCTTCCACGGAACGCGCTTCTGCAGGATCGAGACCCACTTCTCGAAGCGGTCGATGTCCTTGGCATCCTTCATGATCTCCTGGACGCGCGTCCAGGGGAGCTCGCCATCGATCAGGCGCTCGATCTCGGAACTGTCGTACTGCGGCATGGGATCTCCTTCAGGCGTCGCATTCGATTCCGGGCACGGCCGTCCAGTGCTAGAAGCTGAAGTCGTCGGGCAGCTTCCAGAACGTGCGGATCTCATCCGCATAGCCCGGCGAGAGCTGCATCGAGCCGCGCCACATCGTCAGGACCGCGTCGGCCATGTTCTCCTTCGCGAGCACCTTCTCTCGCTCCTGCTTCCACCACTCGCGGAACGGAATGCCCCGTCGTTTGCGCTTCTCGCGGATCTCCTCTCGCGCCTTCCCGGTCGCGGCGGCATCCACCACCCAGCGCCTCGCCTTCTCGTCGTAGTGCGCCACGACCCCATGGAGGTCGGATGCGATCCGCTCTCGTGTCCAGCCGTCGTCGAGATCTTTCCGGATCAGCTCGGGGTCACGCTCGATCGGATCGCCGAGCGCCTGCGAGCCCGAAACCGGGTGTACGATCACGTCCCACTCGTGAAGATCGCCGGGGGTCACGAAAGGCGCGATCAAGTTCGACTCGATGACCTGCGCTCGGATGTTCTTGACGAGATTCGGCCGTTCCGGGTCTCCGCGCTCGTGGACCAGCGGCTCCTGAGCCTCGACGAGCTCCTTCACGTTGGTGCCGCTGGCGTAGGACGGACGGTCGGGCCAGGTCGGGTACGCACCGAACATGCCGTGGTTTCCGCAGACCTTGCTCCGGATCCCGGCGCAGCCGCACTGGTACTCGATCCCGGGCGTGTTCTTGACGAGCCAGACGGCGGTGTGGCCAAGCCCTCCACGGAATCTGCCGTAGCCGCCCGAGTCCGGCTCGACATTCCGGCCGAGGTAGACGATCGGATAGTAGAGCTCGGTGACCTCCGCGTTCCCGAAGTCTGCATTCGGCGTGTAGATGCACCACGCGCTGGTCTCTCCATCCGCGATGCCCCGTGCGGGGCCGCCATTGGAGGCCTGCTCGAGCGTGAGCCCCGCCGTGTAGAGCCCGTACTGGTTCGTGCCGGAGAACTCCGCCGTCATCGTCGTGGCTGCTCCCGCCGCGACCTCCTCGACGAAGCCCCGCGTCCAGTAGAGTCGCCCGAACGCCTCGTAGACGGAGCTCATCCATACCACTGCCGGCGCCCAGGCAACGCCCGAAGCCGCGAAGTAGTTCACGGGATACGGGTTCGCCCACGAGCCAGCGGGCGGCTCTTCGAGGCTCCACGCGGCCACGGCGCCCCAGTTGAACATGTCGAAGCCTACGACGTGGGAATAGGCGTTGAGCATGCCCGAGACGAGCGCGTTCGGGGTGATGTTCTCTCCGAACGGCACCCAGCCGCTCGCTCCGCGGAGCGAGATCGCCACTCTTGCCTCCCGGTCGATCGTGATCTCGAGCGGAAGGTTGAACAGGCAGTCGACGTTCTGTTGCGGGAGCAGCACGCGCTTGCCCGCCATGGCCAGGTCCTTGAAGTTCGACTTCCGGATGCGGCCGGGTGTCGCCTGCGTCCGCACCCGCGAGACCGCGTAGCGACGGCTGTCCTCGATGTACTCGCGCGTTACGTCCTCGAAGAAATCGAGACCGTACTTATCGATCATTGCGATTACGCGATCACGGATCGTGAGGCATCCCGCGAGGCGCCCGCGCGCATCCCCCATCGTCCAGTCCGGAACGCGGGTGCGGGAACGCATGCGCTTCTCGTACCAGGGATAGAAGCGGTCGTTCTCACCGATCCGCTCGGCAACGACCGGAACGCCGTCCGAGAAGCAGTCTGGATTCATGAACCCGATCGATCCCGGAAGCACGAAGCCGGCGTCCATGACGTGGGTCACCGAGCCTGTCCAGGCGATCAGCTTGCCCTGGTAGAAGATCGGGACCGTCGTTTGAAAGTCAGCAGAGTGGATCCCGCCGAAGTGCGGGTCGTTGTTCTCGAAGATGTCGCCCGGCCGGAATCCGGGATCCACCTCGTAGTCCGACTCGATGTAGGATCGCAGCAGCAGCGACAGAAGACCGGGGTGCGAGACGATTCCGCGCGAGGTGCAGATCGCCTCGCCGGTCGGAAGGTGCAGGCTCCAGAGGGCATCCCCCCCCTCCGCCGCGATCGGCGAGCTCGACACCCTGCAGCCGACCACATGGCCCGTATTGCAGATGTTGAGCAGGATCTGCCAGACGGCCTCGTAGACCCCCGGATCCGCCTCCTTCCGTCGCATCTTCTCGAGCCCAAAGAGGTGCCCCGTCTCGCGCAGCAGACGATCGTTGCGCTCGATCTGCTCTCGGAGGCTTCCTTCGCCGGGCCCCCGCCCTGCTCGAGATCGCTTTGCGGGCAGACGCAGAGTTTTCTTGGCGCTCGCCTTGCGCCCCGCGACCGCCTTCGCCTTCTCCTTCGCCTTCGGGCTCATCGCTTGCCACCCTTCTTCGCGTGTCGCGCCGACGCCGGGCCGGCCGAGGCCTTCTTCGCAGCCCCGCTGCGCGTCAGCCAATAGATGAGGTGCTCGTCGATTCTCACCTGCCAGTCGTGCGGCACGAAGAGCGTGGTGTTGGGGGCTTCGATCACCGCAAG
>CAYGXT010000491.1:0-2844 GCA_964353695.1 uncultured Myxococcaceae bacterium | reverse complement strand
CTTGATGGGTACGCCCGTTACGGCCTTGACCGCGAGCGCCGCGCCGCCGCGCGCGTCGCCGTCGAGCTTGGTCATGATCACGCCGTCGAGGGCGAGCCGCTCGTGGAAGGCCTGCGCCACCTGCACCGCGTCGCGGCCCATGAGGGCGTCGCAGACCAGTACGGTGTTGGCGGGCTGGGTCCGCACCGTGATGTCCTGCAGCTCCTGCATCAGCTCTTCATCGATCGCGAGGCGGCCGGCCGTGTCGTAGACGATGGCGTCGAAGCCCTGGGCGCGGGCGCGTTCGGCCGCCGCCTCGCAGATCGCCGGCGGCCTCTCGCCTTCGGCGCCCCGATGGACGGGCACGCCGATGGAAGCGCCGAGGGTCTCGAGCTGCAGGATCGCGGCAGGGCGGTAGATGTCGGCCGCCACCAGCAGGGGACGCCTTCCCTCGCGCTGGAGGTGGCGGGCGAGCTTCGCGGCCACGCTGGTCTTGCCCACTCCCTGGAGGCCGATCAACAGCACGGAGACGACGCCGCCCTTGCCGCGCGCAAGGGAAGGATCCACCGGCCCCATCAGCGCGCAGAGCTCCTCCTCGCAGGTGGCGATGAAGTGCTGGCCCGGCGTCACCCGGAGCTGTCGTCCCGAGGCGTCCTCGACACGGGTTTCGACCCTCTCGCCGAGAGCCCGCTCCTTGACGCGTGCCAGGAAGCCCTTCACCACCGTGAAGTCGACGTCGGCTTCCAGCAGCGACGTCCGCACGTCGCGCAGCGCCTGGTCGATGTTCTCCTCGCTGAGCTCGCGGACGCCGCGAAGCCGCTCGCGTGCGGCAGTGAACCCCCGGGTCAGTGTCTCGAGCATCGGAGCCTCCGGCCGGCGGAACATACCTCCCGCCTCTCGCGCTCGCCGGGCGCCGCCGGCTCGCGGGCCGCCTCGGCAGCCCTGCGTGCGCGCGGGCCCCGTGCTACATCGCAGCCCGTGTTTCGCCGTGTCCTCATCGCCAATCGGGGAGAGATCGCGCGCCGCGTGATCCGGGCCTGCCGGGCGCTGGGGATCGAGGCCGTGGCCGTATACTCCGAGGCCGATGCCACGGCGCCGCATGTGCGAGAGGCCGACGCAGCCTTTGCCATCGGCCCGCCGCCCGCGCGCGACTCCTACCTGAACGTCGCAGTGCTGCTTCGCGCTCTGAAGGAGAGCGGAGCCGACGCCGTACACCCTGGCTACGGCTTCCTCTCGGAGAACGCCGCCTTCGCCGAAGCCGTCTGCGATGCCGGCGCCGTCTTCGTGGGCCCGCCGCCGTCGGCGATCCGCGCCATGGGCGACAAGGCCGCCGCGCGGCGGCGGATGTTGGAGGCCGGCGTGCCCGTGACGCCCGGAACGGGCCTGCTCGGCGACGTCGAGGACGCCGCCGTCGCGGCGGGTGCACTTGGCTACCCCGTGATGATCAAGGCCAGCGCCGGAGGCGGTGGCATCGGCATGTCGCCGTGCGAGGACGAGGCGCAGCTACGCCGCGGCTTTGCTTCGGCTGCCGGTCGAGCGCGGTCGTCCTTCGGGGACGGCTCGCTCTACCTCGAGCGCCTGGTGCACGGAGCCCGCCACATCGAGATCCAGATCGCCGCCGACGCCCAGGGCGGTGTGATCCACCTGTTCGAGCGCGAGTGTTCCATTCAGCGTCGACACCAGAAAGTGTTGGAGGAGGCGCCGGCGCCGAATCTTCGCCTCGAGGTCCGCGACGCCATGGGCGAGGCCGCGCTGCGTGCCGCGCGCGCCATCGGTTACCGGAACGTCGGTACTCTCGAGTTCCTGCTGGCGCCGTCCGGCGAGTTCTACTTCATGGAGATGAACACGCGGCTACAGGTCGAGCATCCCGTCACGGAGTGGACGACCGGGATCGACCTGGTGCAGCTCCAGCTTCGCCTTGCCGCCGGCGAGCCCCTCGGCCTGACGCAGGCGGACGTCATGCAGCGGGGCCATGCGCTGGAGCTCCGCCTCTACGCCGAGGATCCGACCAAGAACTTCCTGCCCTCGCCGGGCGAGATCACGCGCCTGGTGTGGCCATCGGGGCCGGATCTGCGGGTGGATGCCGGCGTCGAGAACGGCTCGAAGGTGCCCTCCTTCTACGATCCCTTGCTCGCGAAGCTGATCGCACGCGGCGACACCCGTGAGGCCGCCATTGCCCGCGCCCGTGAAGGCCTCGACGCACTCGTGATCGAGGGCGTGAAGACCAACGCGGCGCTCCTCGCGCGCGTGCTCGACGACCCGGCATTCCGCCGCGGCGAACTCTCGACCAGCACCCTCTCCCATCTGCTCCAGCACAAGCCAGGTTGAGCGCAGCCGGGAACCGAACGATCCGAGGAGAAGCGATGGCGACGAACGTCGAGGCGCAGATCACGGGCAGCGTCTGGAAGATCGAGAAGGTCGTCGGGGATGCGATCTCCGAAGGCGACGTGATCATGATCCTTGAATCCATGAAGATGGAGATTCCGGTGGAGGCACCCGTCGCCGGCCACCTGGCAGAGATCCGCGTATCCGAGGGCCAGAGCGTCGACGAGGGCGCCGTCCTGGCCGTGATCGAGTAGGAAGCGCCGGAGGTGAAGGCGTCCGCCCTCGGCGCGACCGATCGGTCTGCGGCGCTCGCGCACCTGGCGGGACGCGAGCGAGAGAACCTCTGGCTCCTCGACCTCGTCTCGAGCCTGGGAGAGAGCCCACCGCCCGGCGAAGCCGGCGCGGAGGTGGTGGGCGTTTTCGACCGTCACGCGCTGCGCGGCCTGCTGGCGCTGCGCCCCTGCGTCGTGGCCGAGGCAGGGCTCTCGGACGAGGTCCTCGAGGCCTACCCGGATCTTCGTCTGTCTGAGGTCCACGCGG
>CAYGXT010000490.1:0-2857 GCA_964353695.1 uncultured Myxococcaceae bacterium | reverse complement strand
CGCGCCAGGGCGGGAGCTCCGGCCTAGTCCATCGCGCAGGCCCCGGGGCCGCGCGGGTCCCCACAGGAGCCGCACCCGCCCGGCATCGACACGCCGCACGGAGCCGGCGCGGAGGCCGCCGTCTTGCCGACGGCGAAGACCGAGAGTAGCCGATCGACTGCCTTCGATTCGCACTTCGGGCAGGCCGGAGCGCGGCTCGCATGCGATGACACGAGATCTTCGAATCGGTGGGAACATTTGCTGCAGGCGTACTCGTACAGGGGCATCGCAATTCCTCCGTGGCTGGCCGGAGAGTGCCGCGTCCACGGGGATCCGGCTACTCCGGCGGCAGCGCGAGCAGGTTCTCGCTGCGCGCGACGTAGACCGCGGCGGTGACGTCGCCGGTCACGTTGAGGACCGTCCGGCTCATGTCGAGCAGCCGATCCACGCCGAGGATCACGGCAATCGCCTCGCCCGGAAGGCCCACGGTCTGCAGCACGACGACGATCATCGGGAGCGACCCGCCGGGGACGCCGGCCGTTCCGACACCTCCAAGGATCGACAGCAGCACCACCGTGCCTTGCTGGGCGAGCGTGAGGTCGACCCCGAAGAGCTGCGCGAGGAACAACACCGTCACCCCCTCGAAGAGCGCGGTGCCGTTCTGGTTCGCGGTCGAGCCGATGGTGAGGACGAAGGCCGCGATCTCGCGCGGCACGCCGAGCCGCTCCTGCGTGACGCGCAGTGCGGTCGGGAGCGTTGCGGCGCTCGACGAAGTCGAGAAGGCCGTCGTCATGACCTCGACGATCCGCCGGAAGAAGACGCTGGGCGAGATACCTCCGAATATCCGAACCAGCAGCGAGTAGACGCCGAACTGCTGGATCGCGAGGCCGAGCAATACGACACCGACGTAGCGACCGAGCATCGCGACGACGTCGAGCCCGAGCCGGGCCGTGAGCGAGAAAACGAGGCAGAAGACCCCGATCGGTGCCATCGCCATCGCCATGTCGATGATCCGGAGTGCGACGGCGTAGACCCCCTCGAGGGCGGAGACGAAGCCCGCCGTGCGCTCGCGTGGCGTCGTGGCGAGCGCGATGCCGATCAGCAGCGCGAAGAACATCACGCCGAGCATGTCGCCGTCGAAGGCCCGCACCATGGCCTCGAACGGGTTGCGCGGGATGATCGACAGCAGCGTGTCGATGGGGCTCGAGGCACGGGATGCCTGCTCGACGACGCGCTGCGCGTTCGGAGCGAGCGTCTCGACCAGTCGCGCGCGCTCGGCGGGATCGAAACCGTCGCCGGGGCGCAGGAGATTCACGAGCCCGATGCCGATCCCGACCGAGCATGTCGAGACGAGCAGCGTGAAGGCGAGCGTGCGAGCCCCGACGCGGCCGAGCCGGCGCACGTCGCCGAGCTCCGCCACCCCGAGCGCGAGCGACGAGATCACGAGCGGCAGCACCGCGAGGAAGAGGAGCCGGAGGAAGATCTGCCCGACCGGGTACGCGACCCAGGCAATCACGGTCTCGAGCGCGGGAGAGCCGCCGACCGACGCGTTCGCCGCGACGCCGACCACCGCGCCGAGCCCGAGCCCGAGCAGGATCTTCTGCGCGCCCGCCCGCTTGCCTTTCATCGCGCCGGATCATACCCGCCGTGCGGCGGTTCGACCCTCGACTGCCGTCCTAGAGGTAGCTGAGCCAGCTCTCGTACTTGGGCTCGCGGCCGGCCACGACATCGAAGAAGGCGCTCTGCAGCGCCTTGGTCACGGGGCCACGCCGGCCGCTGCCGATCCTGCGATGGTCGACCTCGCGCACGGGCGTCACCTCGGCCGCCGTGCCGGTGAGGAAGACCTCGTCGGCGATGTAGAGTTTGTCGCGGGTGATCTCCGACTCGCGGAACGGGATGCCCTTGTCGCGAGCGAGGTGTACGACAGAGTCCCGTGTCAGCCCCCCGAGCACGCCGTAGAGCGGCGGCGTCAGCAGCTCGCCCCCGTGCACCAGGAAGATGTTCTCACCGCTGGCCTCGGAGACGAGACCGTTGGGGTCGAGCAGGATGGCCTCGTCGTAGCCGTCGAGCAGCGCCTCCCGCTTGGCGAGAATCGAGTTCACGTAGTCGCCACAGGTCTTGCCCTTGGTCATCTTCGAGTTCACGAAGTGACGCGAGAAGCTGGAGATCTTGGCGCGGATGCCGAGCTCCATGCCCTCATCGCCCAGATACTTGCCCCAGGGATAGGCGATGATGGCGACGCGGATCGGGTTGTCGGCGGGGTTGAGGCCCATCACGCCGTCGCCGATGAAGGCGATCGGGCGGATGTAGCCCTCGGCCAGATGATTGGCCCGCAAGGTCTCGAGGATCGCGGCCTCGAGCGTCTCCTGGGAGAACGGCACTTGCATCAGGTTGATGTGGGCCGAGTCGAGCAGCCTGCGCACGTGTTCTGCGAGCCGGAAGACCGCCGAGCGCCCGTCCGCCGTGCGGTAGCAGCGGATGCCCTCGAATACGCCGAGCCCGTAATGCAGGGTATGCGTGAGGACGTGAACCTTCGCGTCCTCAAAGGGAACGAACTCTCCGTCGAGCCAGATCTTCTCGCCGGTGACGCGGGAGGGTTTCGACATGACCGGAGTCTACCGCCTGAGCAGCCTTCCGAGCAGCCCCTTGTCCTTCTCGCGCCGCATGTGGAGCAGGCGGAGCTCGCGCAGCGCCTCGATACAATCGGGCTTGTTGGAGATCGCTCGCGTGAACATCTTTTCGGCGAGCTCGGTCCTGCCCTTCGCCTGAAAGATGCGGCCGAGGAAGAGGAAGGGTTTGTCGCCGTCGGGCGCGAGCCGGGCGCCCTTCTTGATTCGCGCGAGGACCTGCTCCGAGAGGGCCTCGTCGTTCGGGCTTG
>CAYGXT010000489.1:0-2862 GCA_964353695.1 uncultured Myxococcaceae bacterium | reverse complement strand
ATGAACGTGGTGACCAGCGCCATCAGCACCATCATCGTGAAGAGGGCCGGCGAGATGATTCCGATCTCGAGGCCGACGGTGAGGAAGACGAGCTGGATCAAGCCGCGCGTGTTCATGAGCGCGCCGAGGGCGCCAGCCTCGCGCCAGCTCAGACCCGTCAGCCGGGCCGCAAGCGCGGAGCCGCCGAACTTGCCCACCACGGCCACGACCACGATCAATCCGCAGTCGATCCACATCTCGGCCCCGCTCACCAGACCGATGCTCGTGCGCAGTCCTGTGACGGCAAAAAACAGCGGCAGCAGGAAGACGACGGTCACGTCCTGCAGCTTCTCGTTCAGCTCGTGCACGAACCCGGAATCCTTCGGCATGATGGCGCCGGCCACGAAGGCGCCAAAGAGCGCATGGATCCCCAGCCACTCGGTGGTGTAGGCCGAGAGCGTGAGCGCCACGAGGGCCAGGGCCAGCATGTCCTGCGTGAGCCGCCCGCGGCTGTGGTAGTAGGCCTCGAGCCGCCGTAGCGCCGGCCGGGCGCCGTACACCATGAACAGGACATAGGCCGCGGAGCCGGCCAGCGTGAAGCCGAGGGGCTGATCTCCAGCACCGACGCGCGCAAGCGCGACGACACCCGCCAGGATCACCCAGGCCGTGACGTCGTCGACGGCGGCGCAGGCGATGGTCATGGCTCCGAGCCGCGTACGCAGCAGATTTCGTTCGGCCAGGATGCGCGCCAGCACGGGGAAGGCCGTCACCGACATGGCGGCGCCCATGAAGAGCGCAAACTCGTCGAAGCGAACGCTCCGGTCGGAGAGCTGCGGATACAGGTACAGGGCCAGCAGCGAGCCGAGCAGGAACGGCACCACGATGCTCGCGTGGCTGGTCACGACGGCCGCGCGACCGCGGTTGCGTAGCAGCCGTGGATCGAGCTCGAGCCCGACCAGGAACATGAACAGGAGCACTCCCACCTGGCTGAGAGGACCAAGGCTCGCGAGGCTGCCGGGCGGGAACAGGCGCGACGAGAGATCTGGCGACAGCCAGCCGAGAAGGGACGGGCCGAGCAGGAAGCCCGCCACCATCTCGCCCATCACCTGCGGCTGGCCCATGCGCCGGAAGAGCAGGCCCGCAAGCCGCGCCGTCACCAGGATGACGGCGATCTGCAGCATCAGCGTGAGGAGCGACATGCTGGCGCGACCCTCAACGCCGGCCCGAGACGCGCTCGGCTCGGAAGGAGACCGGCGCGCACGCTGCGCAGCCACCCGCCCAGAGATTGCCGACCAGGTGCGACTCGCGGCCGTCCCAGACCAGATCCGCTGCGAGCTCGAGGGGCGCCCCTGGGCATGCCGTGCGCGCGGTGCCCAGCAGCGGCAGGTTCTCCGCGCGGCCCCACAGGTGCATGCCGCGCAGCTTCGCGTCGAGACGCGTCCGAGACGCATCGTTCAGCGTGACACTGGCATGAACGCCGGACTGCGCGACGTCGAAGGCCGCGGCATCCGGTGGGAGCTCTACGCAGGGCGGCACGAGCTGCGCCGCGGGCGCGAAGGCGGCCCGCCAGGTGCCGCCGATGTCCGGCGGCGCCTCGAGCCGGCTGCCGAGGCGCAGGATCCCGACGACGCCGAGCACGGGTAGCCCGACGAGGGCGAGGTAGAGCAGGATGGCTTTCACGCGCGGAATCCCTGCACTTCGGGGTATCAAAGCGGATCGAGCCCCCCGGCGCGACCCCGTGCCCGGCACGGCCCGGCCCCGGCCGTGCGCGCGCCGCAATCCTCCCTACAGTGACGCTCCGGGAGGAGCTCGGATGATCCGCAGGCCGCATCGCATCCTGTACGCTGTTGCCGCTCTTGCGCTGCTCTGGGCCGCACCTGCCCTGGCCAAGGCGAAGGCGCCGCCCGACTATTTTCCGCTGCGCCTGCATGATTGGTGGAAGTACCGCTCGACCCAGGCCAACGGCAACACCTCCGAGTTTACGCTCAGCGTCGTCTCCGAGGAGAAGCAGCCGGATGGAACCGTGCGTCGCTGTGTCGAGCTGACCAATCCGAATCCTCTCATCCGCGACTGGTACACGAAGGCGCCGGGGGACGTACTGCTGCACGACGAGGAGTATCTCGGTGGCGGCGGCAAGGCCGCGTTCGAGCCGCCGCGGCTCCTGCTGCAGCTTCCGCTGCATCCGGGCTCGACCTGGCGCTGGAGCGGTACGGGGAGGGCCGGCGTGCGAATCGAGGAGTCGAGCGAGGTCTTCCCGAGCGAGAGGATCGAGACGCCGGCCGGCCGCTTCGATGCCGTGAAGGTCGTGACGCGCATCGAGCAAGGAGGCGCCCACGCCACCAAGACGTCGTGGTACGCCCCGGGCATCGGTCTCGTGCGTCAGGCGACGGACTCGAGCGGCGTCACATCCACGACCGATCTCATCGACTACAGCTTCCGACCCAGGAGGTGAGCCATGCCGGCCCCGCGCCACTTCGCCGAATCGCCCGAGAGCGTCGGCATCGATCCCGCGAAACTCGAGGCCGTCTTCGAGCGCGCCGCGCGTGAGGTGCGCGAGGGCCTGCTGCCGTCGGCGCAGGTCGCGGTAGCACGTCATGGCCGCATCGCCGGCATGCGCAGCTTCGGCAGCGTGACCCATGAAGGCAGTCAGGCTCCGGCCACCAACGACACGCTGTATGTGATCTACTCCTGCACCAAGGCCATCACCTCGACCGCCGCATGGATGCTGATCCAGGAAGGCAAGCTCGGCCTCGACGAGCGCGTGGCCGACGTGATCCCGGGTTTCGGAACGAACGGCAAGGATGTGGTCCGCGTCGAGCATCTCTTCACCCATACGGCGGGCTTCCCGTATGCCACCATGCCGCCCGGGACCTGGCGGCATGG